>JAHJRK010000317.1 GCA_018830925.1 Pseudomonadota bacterium | reverse complement strand
GGATTATCTTCGGCTTTTATTTCAAGCAGGTGGGATACGATGGCCTGGTTAAGATATGCCTTGGAACTCATAAAATTCTCTCCTTTAACTACTCGACCGCGCCGATAAATCCCCTGTTGTAAGTCGGGAATTCCTTGTTGAATGTTTCGTCCCAGTGTTCTTTTGTCCAGAATTCATGTCTGTCAAAATAGGGATTCTTCTTCGCGGCACTCACCGAAACGCTCACGCACAGATCGACATCTTCAATTATATTCATTGCAAGAGCGCTGAACCCGAGAGTGCTGAAAACCCTGCAGTGAAGGCCGAGCCTGTGCGCCGTCGAAGCGGCGGAATTAACCGCGATATTCAGATTGATGTTTTTGAACTGGCAGCTTGGCCCCCTTGCCGTGAGAGATTCCACCTCATCGGCCTTGTTCATTTCGGCGCAGGTTCTGTATCCGCAAGCCCCGCAATTGTAGTTAAAATCCGATTTTCGTTTATCCCCGATGATAAGCAGAGCGCACGGCTCCTTTATAAGCTGCATTACGTGTCTTCCGTCTCTTGCGGCAAGAGGCGACATGTCTCCTAAAGAGAAGCAAAACTCGGCTATCTGCTCAAGCTCCTCTTTTCCCACGGCTATCATCTTTATGCTGTTCCTGTTTTCAAAACGGAAGCTGTTGTGGGCGGCAACAGCCATAAGCTCAACAGCCCTGTCGAGCCCGTTTTGAACAAGATCTTCCATTTGTTTAACCGCCATATTCTCCTCCTTTTTATAAGTCGGAATTATTTTTTAGCTGTAGATAGATCTGAACTGCGGCCAAAGGCGTTTTATCATCCTGTCGTTCATGCTCCTCTGGTTTATCTCGGCATATCTTTTCGGAATATCCCGGAAAGGGCTCTTTTCCGTAACAGAAACTGCAACGGCCAGCGCAAAACCCGTTTCCTTCGGAAGTATCCGCATACGCATTGCCGCTGCTCCGGCCGACCAGTAAACGCCGTAATCGATTCCGAGATTCCTTGCCTGTGAAATCATTCCGTCTATCGCGTAGGAGATGTTGTTAGCCCTGAAAACGCAAAGCGGCCCCCTGAAAGCCACATCCGGTTCATCCGGAAGCTTTTCTTCAGCTTTCAGATACTCGCAGGTCAGTTTTCCGCACATGTTGCAGTTTATATCGGCGGGATCGTTCACGCATCTCAATGATGTCGCGATAAGAACCGCATCGGCATCCCTTATCATTGCCGCATCACGGGAATAAAATTCCCAGCTTTTTTTAATGGCCGACATCCGTTCAATCTCCTGACAAAGGTCTTCTATATCGCACGGATCGTCTATTATATGAATTGTGCATTCGCCCACACCTCCGACCCGCGGGGAAGTTGTCCCTGAAGCAAGAATAAGGAGCGAGGCGACCCTTACCGCATCGATTCTGTCTTCTTCATATTGTTTTATGCTTCTTTCCATAATACCCCCCTTTAAAAAATCAGCTTTTTAATAATCCGTGAGCTTTTGCAATTTCCGGATATGCTTCATATGCCGGTTTCAGCATTGGAAGAAGTTTCAAAACTTTTGGCATCGGCCCTCTTGCCTTTATTTTCCTCTTGGCAAGGGCGATAGGAAGTGAAAGTTCTTTGAGCCAGAAGAGGTGGCAGGAGTCCCCGCTCAAATCCATCTCAATCGTCGCTTTCAGATCGGCTTTCCCGCAGATAACCTCCCCCTGGTCTGTAAGCCATATCTGTCCAGCCGGCTCTGTGATGTTGAAACATATAATGATTTTTGACTCCTTGTATTTTACACCCATCTCGGGATCGGCCATAAGCTTATTAAAAAGGCTCCCGAGAACTTCGTACATTTTTTCGCTGCTTTCAAAAATTGCCATAATGCCTCCTTATTCATATGTTGTTAGGTAAAAGCAGGCCTTTGATGGCCTTTTTAAATGATTCAACGGCCCATTCGGTCGGATGCGACGCACTATCAAGATACCACCGGGTTGCGATTCCCTGGTATACGGCAGAAATTGCACGGGCAGTCGATTCAGAATCAAGATTCCTGAAAATGCCTTTTTTCAGTCCGTCATCAATGGCATCCTTCAGCAGACTCACCCAGTTCTCAAACCAGTCATGGAAAAGGGACCTGTACTCTTTTTCCCTGACCGCGAGCGACATGCAGTCAAACAGGACAGGATATCCGACATTGACGTCCGGATCGTTTCGATCATAAAGCCAGTCAAAAGAGAGCAGTTTATCTATTGGATTCTCATACAGCGCCATTGTCTGCTTGCTTCTTTGAAATATGCGCTCAAAAAACTCCTTGAAGACTGCAATAAAAAGTTCGTTCTTTGAACGATAGTAATGGGCTAGCCCACCCTTTGAAAGGCCTGCGGCACGGCAGATATCATCCATAGTAACATTTGCGTATCCGGAAGCAGATATGGTTTTTAAGGCCGCTTCCAGAATCTGGGCCTTTCTTATAACTTCCAGTTCCGGGATAGGGGGCATACAAGACTCCCTTAAAAATGATAAGTATTAAAAAGACAGGAAAAACCGATCCGACTGGTCAGATTATAAATCGACCAGTCGGTCGGTCGGTCGATTTATAGATATTCAACTCTCCTTTTAGTGTCAAGCTATTTTTTTTCGAAACGGCTTCACTCTTGACTTATCCTTTTTATTTCTATAATTATAAATCATTAAAGAATTTCATCCCTCATTGCTTATTAAAAAGTAATTTTTTCATATAATATCATTTTTACTGTTCCTTTTTTTAAAAGTTTTTTGTTCTGCACCTGATTTACCTTTAACTCAGCATTTTTGGGTAAATTGTGACAGCGCTTTATCTTGGATGCCATTGACGATTTTCCGTAGGGATTTTTTCCACCTTCGGAGACTTTCGTTTTTATACAACCGAAAAACTGTAACCACAGACCAAAAACCAATGATTTAATCAAAGGAGGGAAAAATGGCAGAGAGTGTATACAAAATAGTCGAACTTGTCGGAACAAGCACAAAATCATGGGAAGAAGCGGCTAAAAACGCGGTGGAGCTTGCGGGAAAATCCCTTCGCGAGTTGAGAGTCGGAGAAATCACAAAACTGGATATGAAAATAGAAAAAGGAAAAGTTACCGCTTACAGGGCAAGAGTTCAGCTTTCATTTAAATATGAGGCAGGCAAGTAGGCAGACTTATTTTTTATCCGGCAACTCATTAAAACTTTGTTTTTGCTTAGCTGGAGAGTAAAAAGGGGCATTGTAAATTGAATTTACTTTGCCCCTTTTTTATGGTTCTTCGCTGTTTCGTGTAGGTGGCTCCAGCCCTTGGATGCAATTCGGCAAACTCGGCACTACAACAAAAACTTATCTGACAGGATTTACAGGATTAACAGGATGATTTGTCAGACCGCTCCTGAAGAGCGGCCCGAAACACGCATCCGCTTCGCAGAGCCTCATAACAGCAAAGAGCCAATTACAGACTATGCGTAATGCGTTTTTTCCGAGAATAAATACATTCTACGCAGGCCTTCAATAGAACCTATTTGATTTTATACAAATATTAATGTAGATAACTAAGCATTCAATCAATGGAGCTGTTTAAAAAATACCGGAATTATGTATCACGTATATTAATTGTTATGCTTTTGAAGCGACAAATATCAATGTCAATCACTGTCGAAAGGTAGTACACCAACATGGCCAGGAAATCCTTTCCTCTGTCCAAGGTCTATGGCTTACTCGAGCCAGGGCCGGTCATCCTGCTCACGACCGCAAGCAGTGGACGCCCAAATATCATGACCATGTCTTGGCACACCATGATCGAGTTTGAGCCACCGTTAGTGGGTTTCGTCATCAGCAATCGCAACTATTCTTTCGGCCTGTTAAAGGCAACCAAAGAATGTGTCATTAACATTCCTGCGGTGGAGATAGCTGAAAAGGTCGTGGGTTGCGGCAATACGTCGGGGGCGAACGTAGACAAGTTCGAAAGGTTTGGCCTCACTCCGAAGCCTGCCGCGCGAATCGGTGCACCTCTGATCGAGGAGTGCTTTGCAAATCTCGAGTGCCGGGTGGCCGATACAAGTATGGTGTCAAAGTATTGTTTGTTTGTCGTTGAAGTCATCAAGGCATGGATCGACCCCAAGGTTAAAAACCCGCGGACGATTCATCATCTTGGAAGCGGCAACTTCATGGTTGCAGGTGAAAAGATCAAATTAAAGTCAAAGATGAAATAGTGCCGGGATACCTCTCATTCCTGAAGCGTGTTGCCAAAGAAATGAAAACATGAGAGAAAATCCGGGCTTTTTACAAAATCACCATATTCAGCTTAAAATATCTTCGAACATTGAATCTTATTCGAATTTATAATTAGCTTCAAAAATATACTTGACTTCAACACACCCCTTTCTGTATAAAATTTTATAATCTTATTTTAATTGTTATCAGTACCAATCCAAAATAATCGGTAATCCCAAATTGGGCTCCGATCGCTTATATATGGAGGAATAATGGATTTTGATTTTACAAAAGAGCAGATCATGTTCAAGCAGGAGCTCATCCGGTTTGCTAAGAAAGAGATTGTCCCAAGAGTTCAGGAACATGACTTGAAAGGTGAGTTTGACTTCGAATCATTCAAAAAACTCGGTGAATTCGGAATTCTCGGCCTTCATTTTCCGGAGGAGCTGGGTGGCGGCGGAGCTGATGTAATTACAACGGTTCTTGCCGGAGAAGCGCTTGGTGAAGCCGGAGTTGACGGCGGGCTTACCCTTGCTTACGGCGCACATACATTCCTTTGCGCGGATACAATCTTCCGCCACGGCACAGAAGCTCAGAAACAGAAATATATTCCGAAGCTTGCATCCGGAGAATCGATAGGTTGCATGGGGTTGACAGAGCCTGATGCCGGTTCGGATGTTGCCTCAATGACCACCACAGCAGAGAAAAAAGGGAATAAGTATCTTTTAAACGGGAACAAGATGTTTATCACAAACGGCCCCATAGCGGATGTTGCGGTTGTATATGCCAAAACCCGGCCGGAACTTCAGCACGCGGGTATTTCCGCTTTTGTAGTAGAAAAAGGGACGAAAGGATTTTCAGCAGGCCCTCCGTTGATAAAAATGGGGGTAAGGACATCCCACACTTCCGAACTCATTTTCCAGAACTGCGAAATCCCCGCGGAAAACCTTCTCGGAAATGAAGGGGAAGGTTTTCTCATGGCGATGCAGACG
>JAHJRK010000316.1 GCA_018830925.1 Pseudomonadota bacterium | reverse complement strand
GAAATTCGTGCAGACAATAATTCATCGGCAAGTGCAGAAAATGAAGCTGCCTGTTCAGGAACTAAAGATGAAAACGCTTTATCGATCTCAAATCCTATGCTGTTGCGGGCACATGCAATACTTGCAAGCATTGTCGTCCCTGTGCCCATAAAAGGGTCCAGCACTCTCTCTTCATAAAGAGAATACATATTGATAAGGCGGCAGGCGAGTTCGAGAGGATAGGCGGCGCTTCTTTTGCGTAACTCCGGGTTATTGAGCTCCTGTGACGCGCCTTTGAAATCCCATAAATCGGAAAACCACCTGTTTCTTTCCTCCCAGAAGAAAGAGCTTCTCATTCTTAAAGACTTCTCTGAATCTGTCCTGAATTCTCTCTTTGCACCTTTGCGGAAGATAAGGATGTATTCATGTTCCAGAGTCACATAAGCGCCGGCAGGCAGCATGCCGGAACCCATGAATTTATTGGGCGCATTTGTCTGCTTTCTCCATAGAATAACAGGCAGGCAGTCAAATCCGATTGCCCGGAAGGAGTTGATAATGCGGGAATGATTTGAATAGAGTTGAAATCTGTCGCCGATGGTTCTTACGGCATCCCCGATATTTATGCAGGCAAAGGAGCCTTCTTTAAGAACCCTGTAAAGTTCATGCCAGACCTTGTCGAGCTCAAGATGCATGGCCTCGAAAGCGCCGTTCCCGTCTCTATTATCAAGGAATTTTTTCGCATCAGGCGAGATGGATGAAAAAAGCCCGTCCCACATCCGGATCATGGGATACGGGGGCGATGTCACAACCAGATCAATCGATTCATCCTTTATCCGATTCATCCGGCGGGAATCAGACAGGACTATCCTGTGTTGTGTCTCCATCGGAATAAAGTGCGGTCTCTGGTTTATAGTCTCTGGTCTATGGTTTATGGTTTATGGTCTCTGGTTCGAGGTCTCTGGTTTGTGGTTTTTTTTGAATTTCTGGCCTCTTATTGCGGATTGTTTTAAATAATTGAAGCTCCCCGCCGCAGAGCGGACGGGGAATCTTCGACCGTAAGGAATATAATCTGTTTTTAATTTGCTCGCTAACCCCGCCGCAAGCAGCGGGGAAGTCGCTCGCTGTTTCGGTTCATGAATCCGGAGATCAATTTTTTTGTAGAGGATACTATTGTGAGCAAAGAATCGAATTCTCCTTCAGTAATATATCTCTGATCCAATGCTATATAGAGTTGTGATTCGACTTCACCGGCCGAGCCCTTAGCAATGGAAAGAAACTGTGAGAATTCTGCAGAGCCGCCTCGTTCAAACCCTTCGGAGATATTCGACATTATTGATATTACTGCGCGACGGATCTGGTCACGAAGCGCAAAGTCTTTCGCAAAAGCTCCTTTTCCGGAACATGCGTAAATGGCTCTGGTTAATTCCCGCGCTTTCTGCCAGGCTTCAATATCTTCGAAATTCTGAATCGTTGCCATCAAAACTGCCTTGATATATTAAAGTACCGGTTAACTTGTATTCTACACATAAAATTGGTATCTGCTCTTCGGTTTTCTCTTTCACATCAAACCAGAAACCATGAACCAGAAACCAGAGACTGTTCCACTTCAACCAAAAACCACAAACCAGAGACCAGATACCTTTTTCACTTCACTTTCCACGAAACTACAAAGCTCCTGTCACTTCCGAGAGTCGAACCTCCGGTCTGTGTTACAAGGAGAAAGACAAGTTCGTCTTTACCGTCATTGTCTATATCGCCCAAAGTATAATCGCTTATGTATCCGGAAAATTTCCTGGTTTTCCATTTGGGAGAAAGCCCCACGTTGTCCCAGGAGAGGCATTCAAAATAACCGCTTTTGAAAATCCTGACTCTCGAAAAAATACCTCCCGTTGTATCTATATTCTTGACCACCAGAATCTCTTTCTTTTTGTCATTGTCAAGGTCGGTTACAATTATGCGCTGGGGCAGATAAAGCCTGTTCTCAGGCCTTTGATCATGTTTGCTTTTTTTTGCGGCTTCTATTTCCTCAGGCGTTTCAAGGTATGCGCTGCTTCCGCCATAAGGATCGCTACTTGTCCATTCCTCGCCTCCATTTGCGTTAAAAAGGCTCAGGTATTCGTTCGAATTAAACCCGAGTGTCATCTCCTGGCCGGAGTTCAAGATATCGCCGTAATTGAAACCGTAAACATTTACACCTCTGGGTAATATTTCCTTGTTGGTGGAGATATAATATCCGTGTACCCATTTTAGTTCATGCACATTTCCGGAGAATATGCTTGCATTTCCTCCTTTTTGAGCAAAAAGGACTTTTCCGCCGCGGGCCGGAATATCAAGCACCCTGTAATGCCAGTCTTCATTATCCGATATTTTTTTGAAATCCTTTCCATCCCATTCAAGCACAAAAGAGAGTACTCTTCCGCTGTCATTAATAGCAGTTACGAATATTTCAGCTTTTTTATTTCCGTTTATGTCGGCAATGTCAATTCCTTTATAGAATTCGTACGTTTTTCCGGCAATCTCTTTTACCTTCTCAAATTTTCCGGCGGTCTGCCTATAGATAAAAATATTGTGATCATCTGCAAAGACGGTTTCTATCTTACCATCGCCATCCACATCGCCTATGGCGATGCCTTTCAGTTTCGTTTCAAATTTCTTTGATTTCCATAAAACAGCGGCCGGTTCGCCCGAACCCGTGAAGGCTTCATCGTAAGCCATCTTTATCCCGCTTTCCTTTGACCACTTTTCTTCCGGATTTTTGCGGCTGTCTGAACTCTGTTCCCCGCCTGAGGGTTGTTGCTGTGCAATCTGTTTTGCAGGCGCCTGTGAAGAAACGGTTTTTCTCCCGAAAACGGTTTCGTTGATTTTTGCCGCAAATACATTGATATGATAAATGACATCACCCTGGCTGCTTCCGAATTCATTGATTACGACAAGCCGGCTCTTATTCTGAACATCGTAAAATTTGGCATCTGTGCTGATGCTCTCACCGAATACAGTCAGGCTTCCGAATAGCACGTAATCTGCGCCTGCTTTTTCACCTGCGGCAAGAGCCGTTTTCTCGTCTGTTTTGCCGGCCGCAATACCAGCCTCTTCTTTTCCGACTATCATGACCTTGTTTTCAAAGGCAATCCGGGTTGAGAGCATCTCACCTATTCCTCTTTGAAGAAAGGAGAGGTCTTTTTCAGAATGAATGTTAAAGGGTAGTATGAGAACTTTTGATATCTTG
>JAHJRK010000035.1 GCA_018830925.1 Pseudomonadota bacterium | reverse complement strand
CGGGCCAGAAACGCAATGATGGCGCTGATGATCATGATGACAGCCAGAATGGAGAAATAAATCTTGTTTTTAAGGCTGGTATCCCGGAAGCGCTTCAAAGCTCCCTGGATAAAATCCTGCCGGACGGCTGGCTCAATGGAATGTGGTAAGCTGTGATTTGACATCTGTCCAGTCTTTAATCAAAGAGAATTGGCCGTTTTCCAGCCGGGTGAAATAGACACGATCCATACCCTGATGATCGGAGGAACTGAAGGAGATGTTGATATCCAGTCCGGGCGTAAAGTCCTGGATGGATTCAATGGCCTGGATGAACCTGTCCCGGGTAAGATCGGCGCCTGCCCGCTGAAGTCCCTCCACCAGAACCCGGGCATTAATGAATCCCTCAAGGCCAACAAAGCTGGGCCGGTCTTCGGGGTAATAGCGCTTCAGGAGGGTCAGATATCCGTCCTCTCCGGTAAGAAGCGGACTGGCGTTCTGCCGGTCCGGATCCGGAGGAGGAACCACCTGAGACACGATCACCGCCAGGTTCTGATAGCTCTCCAGCCTGCGGGCCAGTTCGTCGGCTCCGACAAAGGAAACCAGGTAGAAAACAGGACGGAATCCCTTTTCGTCAGACATCTTGATGAATGCGGCACAAGGATCGTAAGTGCCGATCATCACCACGGCCTCGGCGCCTGAGTCGATGATTTTGGCCAGCCCCTCCTGCACATCCAGCGTGCCGCGGTTGTACGAGCCGCTGACAACCGGAACGAGGCCGAACTCTTTCAGCGCCAGCTCTGTACCGGTAAGGCCGTCGAATCCGTAAGCATCATACTGGTAAAAAATAGCGATTTTCTTCAATCCCAGGTCGGTAACCAGATGGCGGACCGCGACCTTGGTTTCCTGGTAATATGAGGCCCGCACATTGATCAGCCAGCGGTTGAACGGATCTCTCAGTGCATTGGCGCCGGTGAACATTCCCAGAAGCGGAATCCGGGCTTCCTCAACAAGCGGGAGAATTCGAACCGTGGTTGGCGTTCCGACGTAGCAGAAAAGGGCAAAAATCTGATCATCGATGATAAGACGCTGGGTGTTGGTCAGGCACATGAGGGGATCATAGCTGTCATCATAGGCAATGACCTCGATCGTACGCCCGTGAACGCCGCCAAGTGAATTGATGTGATTCAGATAGCACATGGCGCCCCGGAGGGTCTGACTTCCCAGAAAACTGGCATGGCCTTTCAGGGCAAGGGAAGACCCGAGAAGGATCTTTTTGTCTGTCACTCCCTGGGTGCTGGTTTGAGTTACGGAAGGATCTGTGGAAGAGCTGCAACCCGCCAGAAGCCATAGCAGGCAACAAAGGCCGGCAAGGCTCAAAGCATGCAAGCGATCTTTGGTAAGGCATTGCTTTTTCACGGCGAAATTATATGAAGAAAGATTTTGTGTGTCAAGAGGATTTTGGCCACAGAGGATTTTGGCCACAAAATATGCGGTTCGCAAAGAGGCATTTCTCCAGTAATCGTTTTGGTCAAATCTCTGGCGAGATTGGCTATATCCGGTTTGATCAGCATGTAACTTTCTGCCTCATGATGACCGGCCTTCCACATGATCCTGCCGGTGGAGGCTTAGAAAGCGAACGATCGAGTCCAATGCCGCGGCTTACGACTGGATTACATTCAACCGTTGTCCTGTTGAAACAATAGATTGTTGTCTGATTGATCGGATAGTGACACGATATTTATAAAATGATTAACAAAGAGATATTTTTCCGGGCTTTCTGGTAAAACTTATTATATCTTGAAAGCACAATATTAATATAATATATGGATTGCGGAATGATTTTTATGAAGCTGTAAAACTATATTGAGGTATAGATATGAAAAGAGCCGCTGTATCGGTGTTTGTCATCATGCTCTGGGTTTGCCCATGCCTTGCGGATGAAAATATATACACATGGACCGATAATGACGGCGTAAAGCGTTTCAGCGACCGGCAGCCTGAGGATGTGAAACATTATGATACAATCAAAATTTCCCCGGAACAGTCTGAATACAAGGAGACTGCAGGAGGCAGCCGTACGGAATATGATCACATGATCGAAAGCATCAGGCAGGAAAAGCAGCAAACCGAGCAGGAGCGCATACAAGGAGAAGCCGACCGAACGGCTGAAGAAAAACGCAATGTGGAGACACGTAAGAATGAACGCATCGAGGCTGAACGAAGACAGCTCCAGGAAAAGATCGATGATTTAAAAAAACGGCCGACCAGTCGCGCATACAGCCAGAGCCTTAAAAATGCCCGGATCGAAGAAATTGAAAAACAGCTTGATAAGCTCAAAAATTCGCCGGACGAATACCTTCAGAAACGATAGGCCTAAATGAACCGCAACAGCAAGCGAATTTTCCGCGGCTAGCAGCGCAATTAAAATATTACTTCAAAGGAGGCAGGCAGATTCCATTATGCCGAATTCGATTATAACCGGAACAGGAAATTATATACCAACATTAAAAATACCTAACAGGCATTTTCTCAAGCATGAATTTTACAGGTCCGACGGGATAAAAATTAAAAAAGCAACTATCGATATCATTAATAAGCTCGAAGAGATAACATGTATAAATGAAAGGAGATATGTAACAGATGATCTGAATACCTCCGATATCGCATTCATGGCCGCAGAGAGAGCGCTTGAAAAAACGGACAGGGAAAGCCTTGATTACATAATTGTCGCTCAGAATTTTGGTGATGTTAGAGCGAATAGCAACAGATCCGATATGATGCCCACTATAGCTGCCAGGGTGAAACACAAGCTGAAAATTAAAAACCCCTATACTGTTGCCTTTGATATTCCCTTCGGCTGCCCGGGCTGGCTGCACGGGATGATTCTGGCCGATTATTATATAAAGTCAGGCGATGCAAAGAGAGTACTTGTTATCGGCGCTGAGATAATGTCGAGGGTTACTGATCCTCACGATGTTGACTGCATGATATTTGCCGACGGAGCCGGAGCGGCTCTGGTGGAAGCAACAGACCGGAATGCCGGTATATTGTCACACGTAACGAGATCTGATACAATTGAAAATGCATATCTGTTAAATACCGGCAGGTCATACAACCCAGATTATGCAGGCGATGACCTGTTTATAAAAATGAACGGTCACGAAATATATAAATACGCGATCAGGACCGTTCCGGTTGTTGTGAAACAGAGCCTTGATAAGGCGGGACTTGCATTAACCGATGTAAAGAAAGTTCTGGTGCACCAGGCGAATCAGAAAATGGATGAAGCGATATTGGAAAGGTTGCTGAGATTATATCATATAAAAAACATTCCCGGCAACTTAATGCCGATGACGATTTCATGGCTTGGCAACAGTTCGGTTGCAACCCTGCCGACGATGTTTGACCTTTTGCAGAGAGGAAAAATGGATAACCATAAACTCCATCCAGGAGACATAGTGGTATTCACTTCCGTAGGAGCGGGCATGAATATTAACTCCGTTGTTTACAGGATGCCTTAACCGTGCCTTTCGGAGCCATTTCAAACATCCTGAACGATCTTTACCTTCTCAATTTTATCTCCCTGCCGGATTGAATCGACAACCTCCAGACCGGCAACTACCCTGCCGAATACCGTGTGCTTCCCGTTTAAGTGCGGCTGAGGGGAATGGGTGATGAAGAACTGGCTCCCGTTCGTGTCCGGACCTGCATTTGCCATTGAGATAACTTTTTCCCCGTGTGTCAGGGGATTTTTCTTTAACTCATCTTCAAACCTGTATCCAGGGCCGCCCCTGCCAGTTCCTGTCGGGTCTCCGCCCTGTATCATGAAATTGTCGATCACCCGGTGAAAAAGGGTGCTGTCATAAAAGCCCTTTTCTGCGAGGAATACGAAGTTGTTTACTGTTTTGGGCGCGTGCTGTGAATAGAGCTCAAGTTCAATAACGCCTTTGCCTGTTTCAATTACCGCCTTATAGGTTTTGCCCGTGTCGATTTTCATTTCAGGCGGATTATCCCATTGAAGTTTTGCCATGATATTTTCTCCTTTAAAATTTATGTTAGGAGCCGTTACAAAATAACCATTATATTTCTGACCATTTTGTTAGGAGCCGTTACAAAATAAGCATTACATTTCTGACCATTTTGTTACGGCTCTTTATGCCGGTCACGGCTTACGGCTCCTTATGCCGGTCACCGCATTTTAATGTCACGGTTATTTTTGAACGACGGCTTGTCTAACTTCTTTTATCAGAAAACGCAGGTAGCGGATACTGGACAAGATCAATGCTGTTCCTATGCCGATATATAGAACAGACAGATAAGTTCTGGATATCGGTGAAAGGCGAAGCAATATCCCGGTTGCAACCATTACAAGCACCAGAATATAGCTTTTCCACGTCATAAATGAAAATACGCACCTCTTGCCCTGCATCGGCAAAATCCGCCCCAGATTATTGTCAACCACCCGTAGAAACCCGAAATGATGAATGAAAAGCGAAAGGATAATTCCGGATACGGCCTTCCACACGACTATTTTATTTCCTGCGTCCCTTAACCATAAATATGAAAAGCCAAGAAGCATCGATCCGACAGCAATCCATATCAATCCCGCGATCAGCAGCAGCATATGCTTTTCGACCCCGGGTTTGAATTTCTCTTTCGTATCCTTCAATCGCTGCTTACCTTACAATAAAATTCCTGATATAATGCTGAGCGGACGGGGTAAATTTTTCATGACCTGTTTATACGGAGAAAAAACAGAAAGCAAGAAAAGATTGAAGTTACCCGTAGCAATATGCGGGGAGGCTTCGAACGCAGGGAAGAAGGTCAATCATAATTCGTTCAGGCAAAATGGCCGGCATTAAATCAATAGTTTGACGAATTGATTTCATTTAGGATAAAAAGCAATAAAAGTTCTGATAAATTCACCGGGGGATTCCGATATGAAATTTAAGGCCGTTCTTTTTGATCTTGACGGAACGCTTCTTGATACTATTGATGATCTTGCCGATTCCATGAACAGTGTCCTTGAAATGTTCGGTTATCCGACACACGGTGTTGATAAGTACAAGTATTTTGTGGGAGACGGAATGGATGTTCTGGTAAGAAGAGCCCTTCCTGTATCCCTCAAAGAAGAATCTATCGTAGCAGGCTGTGTTGCTGCCATGAAAGAAGAATATTCATCTCGATGGGCGGACAAGACTCGTCCATATGAAGGCATCCCGGAACTGCTTAACGCTTTAAGCTCTTCCGGAGTGAGGCTTT
>JAHJRK010000315.1 GCA_018830925.1 Pseudomonadota bacterium | reverse complement strand
GTTTATCCGTATTTGCAAGATATGTTCGTCCATCCTGATTTATTACATTAAGGCCCTGGATTTTTTTCATCAGGCCAAAGCGGAACAATACCTCCGATACCTCTGGATCAAGTTCAATAAAATCGACCGTTTCCGGGCGGTATTTCTCCAGCTCTTCCATTATTCCGCCCTCGGCGGATATAACAAGGATATTTTTAGGACCTGAAAGCTGGGCCAGGGCATAATGAACGGTTTCTTCCGCATTTGAAGTATTCTGATTGCTGAAAAGAGGAACTCCGTCTGCGATCAAAGTTGACTGCTCCCTGTCCTGATGGACTTCTATTCGCCCGTACTTTGATTCTTTGTAATAGGCGAGTTCGCCTTCAAGGGGAAGAAGAGATTTTTGTTCGAATAAAATACCTGAAACAAGGATGAAAAGGGCAATCCCTGTTCCTGTGATTGTCAAAGTATGCCGTAAGCCCGAATATTTGAAAAGTGAATATGTTGCCGCAAGAAGAAAGATATTCGAGATAAAGACAGATTGAAGCGGTGAAAAGAGATAGACAAGGAAGAAAGAGAAGAGGGCGCCTCCTGTCACATCGCCGAGGCTGTCGGTTATATAAATGTACGAACCCGGATAGTCCGGTTTTGAAGCCCTCAGTACAAAAAGACTGTACGGCAGTACAAAGCCGATAAGGAGAGCATATGGCGCCGTCGTCAGAAAAATAAAGGCAAATGTCGGATAAAACCCGACCGAGCTTCCATGAATAAACAGGGTATCCCGAAGTTCCCTTATTAACAGGATCTGCAAAGCAGGAAGCACGACCAGAGCAAGAGAAAGGAGGCCGAGAAAATTGGCCGACGGAGCGCTTTTCCCGGTAAGGAAGTGTGAAATAAACGTTCCGATGCCGCCCTGGATGAGCCATGAGAAGAGTATCAGAGCGATTACGAATTCGTTGCCCTGGAATTGAGCCAGAAATTCACGGATGGTCAATAACTGGGTAACAACAGAGGAGATGCCTGTTGCTATGACAACCAGTAATACCGGATTCTCATTTTTCCTCTTCAAAATACTGAACATTGTATGTCAGAATTTCCAGCTTAGAGTTTTTCCATGAGTCGGAAGGAAGGCCGGCCTTTGCGCAAAGATGTGAAAGAAAATCTTCGGGACGTTTTAACTGTTCCCAGACCTGAGGCAAAAAGGTTGCGCTTGCATGGCCTTTCCGGATGATTACGCCGTCAATATTCGGCCGGAGTTTTTTGATAAGGTCATTGCTGTCCTTGTATTCGAGGAGCTTAGGCTCGCTAAGAATGCTGATTTCTATTTCGACCTTGTCAAATTCCTTTGCGGTAAGAGGTGAAAAACGGAAATCATTGAATGCGGCATTTATGGCATTTCGTTTTACTCCTTCTATAATAGGCCCTGAAGCCTCCAGCGTTCCGATGCAACCCCTGAGCTGTTTATTGATTTTAAGTGTGACGAATGTGCCGCTTTTCCTCTGCAAACTCTTCTCTTCAAGTTCTGATGCAGGTGAAATTTGCTCCTGTTTTGATTTTATCCCGAGTTTTTCCGATATGGTTTTTCTAGCAAGTTTAAGAAGAATCTGCCCCTGTTTTTCGTTCAGCCTGTTCGATATATTTTCATTTTCCATAGAAGGCTCTCCATAAAAAGCAATTGATGCATACCCTACAACCCTTGAACGTCCTCCTGCCGTGTCTCCGCTGTTTGAATAGTGAATGAGAAGCGGTTTCCATCCGTATTTACCGGCAAGGCTCATGATTGTCAGGACAGGCGTTTTACCACACGCGCTGTTATCGCGCTTTATCAGTTTCTCTTTTTCGAGATTCAGTATCATGTTAATTGTCTCTTTATCCCTGTCGGTGGCTTCATCATACGAAAGGTAATGTGAAAGATCGGAGCTGGCTACAAGGAGAGTCCTGTCATCCAATAACGGATCAATCGATTCCGCAATCCTGTTGTAATTGCTCGAGCCTACGACTATGGGGATAATCTCAAATTGTTTCAGATAGGTTTGAAGGAAAGGAAGAACGACTTCAAGGGAATGCTCGTTTTTGTCTGAAACAGGTATCGAATGAAATAGTTCATTATGAATGCGCAGTTTTGCAGCATCTTTGTGGATTTTAACAGGGCCGAGGGGAGTTTCATATATATCGGCACCTGAAATGGCGCAGTTTGTAAACCCGACCCTGTGGTCAGGTCCCAATAGAATAACTTTTGAAAATTGATTTTCGGAAAGAACATGAGAAGCATGGGATGCTGTAAGGCCGGAATAAATGTAGCCTGCATGGGGCAGGATAAGAGCTTTCAGCGATTTGCCGGAGGGAGCGATAAAGCGAGTCTCTTTCGCTTTGGATGTGAGAATCTCTATTGTCTGCCCGATTTCAGATTTGTCTGCAGGATAAAAAGATCCTGCATAGGCGGGTTTTCGAATATTTTCCGCAAGACAAACTGATACTATCGAAAAAGATGTGAGAAACAGGG
>JAHJRK010000314.1 GCA_018830925.1 Pseudomonadota bacterium | reverse complement strand
TTTTTCCTGTTATCCTTCTTTTGTATTTTTACCATCTGGGTACCTCCTGTTTGTTTTTGGGGTGTTGGCTCATCCCTTATATAACAGGAATCCCAGATGGTTTAATTCATTTTTTCTATGTTGACGTGCAAGATTCAGGTATTAACATAAAACTTCAAACATAAAGAGGGTTGAATATGATTGTTGGCATTCTTAAAGAGATAAAGACGGAAGAAAACCGCGTTTCCATGACTCCTGCGGGGGTCGAAGTAATGAAACAAAACGGACATGATATTCTCGTTGAAAAAAGCGCTGGAATCGGAAGCGGATTTGATGACTCCGCGTATGTAAAAGCCGGAGCTCAAATTGTCAAAACTCCTCGAGAAATATTTGATCGGGCTGAAATGATTATGCACGTCAAAGAACCGATGCCGCCGGAATATGAACTGATAAGAAAAAATCAGATTGTGTTTACTTATCTTCATCTTGCCGCTGCCGAGAAGTTGACAAAAGTTCTTATAAAAAAACAATCGATAAATATTGCTTATGAAACAATCCAGAAACCGGATGGTTCTTTGCCGTTGCTTACCCCTATGAGTGAAGTGGCCGGCAGAATGGCGATTCAGCAGGGCGCTAAATATCTGGAGATGTTGCAGGGCGGGCAGGGGGTTCTGCTGGGTGGAGTACCCGGAGTTGATCCGGGAACGGTTCTTATAATTGGAGGCGGTGTTGTTGGAACCAATGCAGCCAAGATGGCCTGTGGTTTAGGCGCAAAGGTTTACCTGCTTGATAATAATCTGGATCGTCTCCGTTATCTGAGTGATGTGATGCCGAGAAATTGTTTTCTTCTTATGTCTACTCCTGCAACTATACGGAAACTTATAAAAGAAGCCGATGTAGTAGTCGGGGCTGTTCTTATTCCGGGCGCCAAAGCTCCCAGGCTTGTGACGCGGGAAATGTTAAAAACCATGAAAAAAGGCTCGGTGCTTGTTGATGTTGCAATAGATCAGGGCGGCTGTTTTGAAACATCCAGACCGACGACTCATAAAGATCCTATTTATATTGTTGATGGTGTTGTACATTACTGTGTTGCGAACATGCCCGGTGCGGTTGCCAAAACATCAACACTTGCACTGACAAATGCGACGCTGCCATATGCCGTTGAGATTGCGAATAAAGGATGGAAAAGGGCATTCAGGGAAAATGCCGAAATAAAGCTCGGCGCAAATGTTGTTCAGGGAAAGGTAACCTGCAACGGAGTAGCCGATGCTTTCGGCCTGGACTATTGCAAGCTGTAGAACATAAGTTGTTGCCTGTATCAGGTTAAGTGTCTGATAAGTGATATTTGTTGGAGGATATATTGGCTGATGACCTTCTCTGGGCGGAGATTGATCTTAAGGCTATTGCTCACAATATACGCGAACTGCGACGAATAGCTGATCCAAACTCGCGCCTGATGGCCGTGGTAAAAGCAAACGGATACGGGCATGGTTCAGTGGAAGTTGCGCGTTGCGCTCTTGATAACGGCGCCAAAGTTCTGGGTGTTGCCCGGATAGATGAGGCAGTGATATTAAGAAATGAAGGAATTTATGCGCCGATATTGATTTTTGGATACACCCCCCCGCCTCTTTATAAAGAGATTTTAAAATTTGATCTTACTCAAACTGTTTATTCCCTTCAAACAGCAGAATCTTTATCTGCTTTTGCCGTATCAAATAATAAGAGAATCAAAGTTCACATCAAGATAGACACAGGAATGGGCAGGCTTGGAATATTGCCGGATTCAGGATCAGCCTTACGCGAAGTCGAATCGATTGTCCGCCTTACCGGGCTGGAACCGGAAGGAATATTTACCCATTTTTCAATGGCGGACAGTTCAGACAAATCTTTTTCAAGAAGACAGTTTGAGATATTTATTGAATTTTTAAACAGGCTCAAGGATAAAGGCATTGAATTTGGTGTCAAGCATGCGGCAAACAGCGCCGGAATCATTGATATGCCGGAAACGCATCTTGATATGGTCAGGGCCGGCATAGCAATGTATGGTCTCTATCCTTCTGAAGAAACCATGAACGATAAAGCGGTGCTTTTGCCTGCAATGTCTCTTAAATCCGTAATTATTCATCTTAAGGATGTTCCTGCCGGTTTTAAAGTCAGTTACGGGGCAACTTATGAAACAAAAAAGCCGACAACCATTGCAACGGTGCCTGTCGGATATGCGGACGGATACAGCCGGCTTCTTTCTTCACGCGGACACATGCTTGTCTGCGGACAAAGAGCGCCGATAGCCGGCCGCGTATGTATGGACCTTACAATGCTTGATGTCGGAAATATCAGCGGAGTAAAACAAGGTGACGAGGTTGTAATTTTAGGAAAACAGAAAGACTCTGAAATTAAAGCAGATGAAATCGCATCTCTGCTTGGAACCATAAATTATGAGATTGTTTCATCGCTGACGGAGCGAGTTAAGAGGGTTTACTTCAAATAATTCTTGAGGGTTTTGAATAACTTGAATAAAGCCATCTTAGGGCCGGCCCATTGAGATAGTTATACAAAGGTCTTAAAAACCATGTAAATTCCATTCTATCGAAAGGAATAAAATGATAAAGCATGTCGTAATGCTGAAATTCAAAAAAAATGCTGACGAGGCCGGTATTGCAGAGCTTGAAAAAAAACTGGGAGCTCTTCCCGGAGAGATTCCTGAAATAAGGAGTTATGAATTCGGGCGTGATGTTCTCCGGTCGGAAAGATCATATGATTTTGCGCTTGTATCCGTTTTCGAAGAGATAGAATCCCTGAAAAGATACCAGATACACCCCCGGCATCAGGAAGTGCTGAAAAAAGTAAAAGACCTGTGCGAGAGTGTTATTGTTGCCGATTTCGTATTCTGACGGTTTATTCTTCCTTGACCAGGGCAGGCCTTCTTCTCCTTTTTATCCCGCTTCGATGTCGCTTTGCTTCAAGGCGTTTAATTTTTGAATTGCGTGAAGGTCTTGTTTTAATACGTAGTTTTTCTATTTCTGCGGCTTTGCGTATCATTTCCACAAGGCGGCTGAGCGCGTCTTTCCGGTTTTTGTTCTGATCCCTGAATCTGCGGGCGGTTATAATTAAAACACCTTCCGATGAAACCCTTTTGCCCCCTGCAAGTGTGAGCCGCTTGCCAACATCATCCGGAAGAGAGGGGGAGTTTTTTATGTCGAAACGAAGCTGAACCGCTGAAGCGACTTTGTTAACATTCTGACCGCCCGGACCGGAAGCCTGAATAAACTCTTCTTTGATTTCATCTTCGCGGATCGATATCTGGTTTGTGATATGAATCATCGCAGAATTCGCCGGGATGTCCAGTAGGATTTATTCCAGTAAGGATCATCGATTCTTGAAATTGTTACTCCCTTCAGGCTGGATGTATGGGCAAACTCACCGTTACTGAGATATATTCCAACATGCCGTTTAATTCTCGGAGGCTTAAAGAAAACAAGATCGCCTGGTTTCAGATCATTTTTATCTGTGAAAACACCCACTGTAACCTGGTTTTCGGTATTGCGTGGCAGCTTAATTCCGAAAAGTTTATCATACACGATCATAACAAAGCCCGAACAATCGGCGCCGGACGAACTTGTGCCTCCCATGTGGTGAGGAGTGTCTTTCCATAATTTCATTTCTTCACGCAGCATCTGTTCCACATCAATTCTGTACGTCTCTGAAAGATCAGGTCCTTTATGATAGCTTGATGTGCATCCTGTAATGAGTAAAAACGTAATTACGGCCGTTAATAAAATCCTTATGCGAAGATTAATAGATTTATACATCCGTTTGTTTATTTGTCTGTTATTCATCAGTATTGAAGATCTCTGCTTAAATTTAAAAATGTATCGTTACTTCGTATAATCCGTTTTCAAGGTTGGCAGAAGTTCTATGCCCGCCTTTTGAGAAAACTTTCATCATTTCAATGTTTGAGGAAAGAACATCTGCGGTGAATCCTTTAAATCCTTCTTCTTTAGCGAGACGCGTAAGCATCTGATACATATATGTCGCTATTCCGAGGCGTTGATATTTTTCATCAACGATAAAAGCGACTTCTGCAAAGAGGTTCTGCCGGTTTTTTATATACCTTGCTTCTGCTATAATCTGTTCATGACCATGTTCTCCAATTATGCCGACAACAGACATCGTCTGGCTGAAATCGATATTTACATATTCCTGCATTTTTGAGTGGGGCATTGTTCTAACTGTTGAAAAATATCTGTAATATACTGCTTCGTCTGAAAAACGATAAAAGAGCCGGCGCATCTCTTCTTCATCGGACGGCTTAATAGCTCTAAACCTGACTGTAATACCGTTTTTAAAAGTATGTTCCGTATTAATCCCGGCAGGATAGAGATGCCCGCATTCAGGCAGGAAAATCTGGTCGTGATACAGAATCCTTTCCTGTTTTGCCTGCTCGACGAGTTTCGGGCGATCGGCGGGATGAGCTATATCAATCAGAGCCTGAGCTCTTTCACGCACGGTCAGACCATTAAGATGAGCCGCTCCATATTCCGTAACAACAAGATCTACGGATTCTCTGATGCTGAATCTGTTGTGCAGACTTCCAACCGAAATCCTTATATTTGGTTCTCCATTTCGGTTACGGCTTGGAAGTGCAAAAATAGTCAGACCGCCTTGTGATATTTCAGCCCCTGTAAAAAAATCCATAGCTTCTCCGGGACCGACTGCAACTGTTCCTTTCCCGATGTTGAGCGCAATAAGGCCGGACAAATCAACTTTCCTTGCCTGGAAAACGGCAATAAACTTGGGATTGCTTCCGATTATTACAGGATCGAACACTTTGTCGATACTCTGAAATTCTACAAGAGGGTTATGGTTGAGCCATGACATAAGCTCAGGAGTTCCGAGAGCATAGGAAGTAAGAGACTTTCCCTGCCAGGTTTCCTTTTTCCTGTTAGTGACGGCTCCGCTTTTCATAAGATCCATGAGAGCGTCTGTGAAAAATGGAGAATGTATACCAAGATCGCGTTTTTTGGAGAGATGACGGCTTAAAGCTTCGAACAGCGGCCCGATGGAGAAAGATATGCAGCTTCCATTTTCAATAACCGACGCAACATTTGCAGCCACCTTGTCGAATACTGTGTCGTCAAGCCAACGGGAAAAATATATGGGGTCATCAGTTGAATGAACCATCATGTCGAAATCCGAAACATGCACAAAGGTATCCCCAAAGGTTTCGGGAATTTTTGTGTTTATTTCCCCAACGACAACAGATGCTTTTTCCATTGCGTCACGAGCAACATCTATGGCGATTCCCAGACTGCAGTTTCCGGATTTATCCGGAGGTGAAACCTGAACAAAGGCGACATCAATGCGGACTCGTCCGGTTTTAATAAGGCGGGGAATTTTAGAAAAACGGCATGGAATTAAATCGACCCTCCCGGCGGTAATCGCTTCCCTTGCAGCCCAACCGGAATAAAAAGTCTTAAGGCGGAATTTTTGAGAGTAAAGCTCTTTAATCGAAACTGCGTCACCGAGGCTTACAAGCTGTATCAGCTCGAGATCATCCAGATTGGGAGCGCTGGATGCCATAAGATGCTTTACAAGCGTTCTTGGTTCAGCGGCTCCTGTCCCTATGAAGATGCTCATTCCGGGTTCAATTTTCTCCAACACCTTGCCCGGCAAAACAATTATTTTTTCCAGCATCTGGTCACCCTGCGATAATTGAAGGTTCCCGGTTCAAGCAGCGGGGGCCTTGAAGTCATCCGATCCGCCCCAAGCGTACAGTTCGCATGCGCCCCCATACTCCTACATGGCAAAAATGAGTTATTTGAAGATTTCTAAGAGACAAGAAATCAAATCTGTTATGTCGGGCCAAAGTAATTTAAGCCGACGATTGATATAAGTTTAAGGAAATTGACTTGGACTGTCAAGGATGAGTTTTTAACAGGATGAGTTTTTAACATGAACGGAAACAGCGAGCGCATTCCTCGCCGAAGGTCCAGCCAATCAGTATGGCGGGCGGACTTGCGGCGGTGTTAGCGAATGAATTTAAACAAACACCATTTCCTGTGGCCGAATCCGCCTCAGTCCGACCGAGGCAGATTGTAGCAGGGAGCTTCAATACAATGGGATATATTTGAGAAGGGATATCATTGCAACCTGTCATTTTTGCGCCGATCCTTTCTAAAATTTTCGGAAGATGAGCTAAGTTCCCTGAACCGCTTGATGCCCAGAATTTCTCTTATACTGATCAAAAACTGGAGGCGTTCAATAGCAATTGCAGATCTTGCTTTTTCGAGATTCTTAAATTGTTCTTTAACTGCGGCGTCATTTCCTATCTTATTTTCCAGAAGGTTGCGCAGCTCAAAACGTTCTTTTTCAACGGCACTTTTCAAATCGATCATCCTGCGCATACTTTCTATAAAGAGCGCATCTATCGTTTGACTCTCTTTCTCGGTCAAGTTAAGCTTTTTTGACATTAAAGAATCGTGCCACCATTTTCCCCTGGGTGCGCCATCTATCCCTAAGGCGTTAGAAGTTAAAGCAAACAGAATGATAAAAACAAAAATAAATAGTTTTCTGTTTATCATGATAATAGCCCTCCTTCTCCCTCTCCCGATATTGTATCATTACCATATGATGGAATAATAAAATCCATAAAGTCGTCGTCATAATCCGGACCTGCTTCCATATAAATGTTTGTATATCTACGTGGAAGAGCGTTTTCAACAAGCGAGTTTATTTCCGTTATAAATAAATCGTCAGAATAAAGTTCGTCGACGTACGTACCTGTTTCCGTATTTAATAAAGATTTCATGGAGTCGGAATGTAATGTAATTACAAAAAAAAGAACTGTAATTGCTGCAGCAAGAGATGTTCGGAGCCCGAAAACCCGGGGAAAGTCTCTTTCAGTTTTTTTCGCATGAGCAATGAAGCGCCTCTTTGGCGCCGGAACCGACAGCTCGGCAATTTTGCCAAGCTGTTTTAGGTCATT
>JAHJRK010000313.1 GCA_018830925.1 Pseudomonadota bacterium | reverse complement strand
CAGCGCCATGGCCCATCCGCAAGCGCCAGCAGGTCCCGCCTATCGCATGGCTGCCTCGGACTGGGCGCTTTTCGGCCGCGGCAAGCTCATGACTGACCGCAAGCTGGTTTTTGATCGTATCCAAAAAAAATAGATCACGAGGTTTGAGAATGAACAAATATACATTTAGCATCGGTGAACAGATCTTTGATGTTGAAATCGGCACGATCCAGGATAACCTGGCGCAAGTTATTGTCAACCGGACGCCCTATGAAGTTAAAATCAAAGGTGCCCCCGCAACCCAACCTGAGGCTATGCTCAAACCCTCGGCTGCGCCGGCCATGGCCTGCAGCGGGGCCGTGGTGGCCCCCATTCCGGGTAAGATCATCCAGATCATAGTCCAGGTTGGCGAAAAAGTCACCACCGGTCAGGTTGTCGCCCTCATTGAAGCCATGAAAATGGAGAATAACCTGCTCAGCCCCACAGACGGCGTGGTCAAGGAGATCCGGGCGGGCAAGGATGCAAATGTGGCCACTGGTGACGTGGTCATGGTTATAGGCTAATCAGCACCACAGAGGCCTGATCAGAACAAACCGCGGCCGGACGGTGAGTTTTATCAATAATATTCCTTAATATATTCATACGACTTATTAAACAGCTCTTCGTCTTTGTGTAATTGATATTTCAACAATGTCTTGCGTAAAGATTTTTGAACTTCTCTTTCTCCGGGAATGGTGTTTTGCCAACCGTCAAATCGAACAAGGCGGACAATCTCATCAATATCATTTACTATTCTTTCAACTATTGCCGGTGTTTTATCTGTTTTAAGTTCAAGGAATAATTCCGTCAATGCTGTTTTTGCTGATTTTTGTTGTTCACCGTTATCCTTCTGCTTTTCAGCCCGCAAGGTTTCTTTTGCAATTTCACAAAGCTGTTTAATAAATTCAATGCTATTGATTAATCCCTTTTCGGCCTTGTCTCTTAAGGCTTCAAGTCTTTCACTTAACTTTCTAAAAATTGGATTGCCTTTATTTTTACCCAGCCTGCCCGATAATATTTTTATAATTTTATCTGCATCTTTAGGGTCCTTTTTATTCATTAAGTTGTCAATTACATCGGCATCTAAAACCATCTCTTCCATATCTTGGTTAATGCCGGCAACATGGATATGCTCATGAATAAGCGCCGTAGTCTGCGCTCCCAATGCATGCCATAATAATCTTCCGTTATCATCGGAAGCTGGTTTAACCGAGATGTAAACCTGCGAAAGCCATTTATAATCTTTTTGATAACTTTTTAATACATCATCCGGAGAAAGGGCTTCCCATAGTTTTGATAATAAACTGAAGTCTTTTGCGAAAGCATCTCGTTTTTCATTTGAACTAATACAATCCTGTGCAGCCTGCAAGCCTTCAAAACCCATAATTGTTCTATCTAAACCCGCAAAATGAGATAAGCAAAGTGCCATTTGTCCCGGTAGTTTGTCTTTTAGTTCTTGGAGATTACTGATAACTTTTTTTACCGATTCTTCATCAAATGCCAGGGCGCTTGCTGTATCATCAAAGACACCAAAATAATCGACTATTCGTCCAAATGTTTTATTTGGGAAGAGTCGGTTTGTTCGACAAATTGCTTGCAGCAACGTATGATCTTTAAGCGATTTATCCAGATACATTGTTTGTAAAATGGGCGAATCAAAACCAGTCAGCAGTTTCGCGGTAACAATAAGGAATTTAAGCGGCGAATCTGAATTATTGTATTTTTCAATTACCTTTTCCTGCTGGTCTCTATCCAGTGCGAACTTTTGCTTGAACTCCAAATCATCATTGGCTGAAGTGCTTATGACGACGGTGCTGGATTCCGGTGAAAGTAATTTGTCCAATTCCTCTTTATACTGGGCACAAGCATAGCGGTCAGGGGTTACAATCAAGGCCTTAAAACCTTCCGGCTCCACATGCTTTTGAAAATGCTCCACTATATCTTGAACTATGGTTTTAACTCGCTCCGGAGACTTTAAAAATACCGCCATTTTAGCTGCTTTTTGGCTGAGTTTGTTGCGGTCTTCTTCGCTCAGGTCATTTGCCATCTCTTTGAAAGCAATATCGAGGCTTTCTTTATCAATGTGGTAATCCGGCAAGCGCGGTTCAAAATGCAATGGGAGTGTGGCGTTGTCACGAATGCTGTCCTGAAAAGTATATCGGCTCAGGTATCCGCTCTTATCTTCGTCGGCTCCGAATGCCCAGAATGTGTTTTTATCGGCTTTGTTGATTGGCGTTCCGGTCAAACCAAATAAAAATGCGTTAGGTAAAGCGCTTCGCATCTTGCGGCCGAGATCGCCTTCCTGCGTTCTGTGCGCTTCGTCCACCATTACTATAAGATTTTCGCGTTTATTCATATCAGGATACGCATCTTTAAACTTATGAATCATGGTGATGATGATTTTTCTGGTATCTTTTTCCAGCAGGTCATGGAGTTCTTTAATATTGTCGGTTGTTACCATATTAGGAACTTCGGCAGTATTGAAAGTTGCGGTTATTTGCGTGTCGAGGTCAATTCTGTCCACCATTATAATGACAGTGGGATTTCCGAGCTCCTGTTGTTTCCGCATTTTTTGAGCAGCAAACAGCATCAGCAACGATTTACCGGAACCCTGGAAATGCCAGATTAAACCTTTCTTAATTTTACCTTCTTTAACCCGTTCAACTATGGCATTGGCACCTTCATATTGCTGGTATCGGCAGACGACCTTTATTTTTTTCTTTTTGCTGTTTGTGGCATACACCGTGAAATACTGCAAAATATCTAATAATGTGGAAGGCTTTAATAAGTGTGTTATCTGTTTTGCTATATCCTGTAAACCGGCAAAATGGTGCAACTCGTCTTTTTCGACTTCAAGCCGCCAGGGCGACCAGAATTCCAGCGATGTCCGTACACCGCCGATGAAAAGTTCTTTACCCTCTGTTGCAAATGAGAGCACGTTGGGAACAAAAAGTTGTGGTACAGAATTTTCATAAATGACATGAATATCATGCGCGGCGTCCAACCAGCTAACTGCCGGTCGTACAGGGGTTTTCGCTTCACCAACGACAAGCGGAATGCCATTTACAAACATAACAATATCGGGGATTTTTGTCTCTCTGGCTCTGATTTTGAATTGATTTGTAAGTAGAAAAGAGTTGTTGTTCATTTGTTCAAAGTCTATCAGACGAATATTTACATGCTCATTGTTTTTGCCGACAGGCATGGAGATTTCTCCCCGTACCCATTTGGCAAATTCTTCATTAGAGCGTACGAGGCCAACATTGCCAACAGTAATGAGAATAGCGCGCAGTTTGTGAATGACTTCTTCGGCGTGTTCGGGGTTTGATTTTATTGCGGGATTGAGGCGGATCAGGGATTCTTTTAATTCCTTTTCCAGAAAAACATCGGTAATTTCCCTTGGAAGCAATTCGGGCTGGATATATTTCCATTTTGCATTATCACCAAAGCCAGCATCATCTTCCTTTACCATACCATGTTGAACCTTATTCAGGTTAATGCCGGTAAGCTGGCGGATAATGAAATATTCTACGCTGTTTAGTTCGTTGAATGCCATATTGCTAACCCTTTTTCTTCTTAATATCCTTTTCTGGTTTCGATCATCTTGTTGACCTCAACAAAATGATCTGTCTCTTTGGGAACCGCTGCCAACTTCGATCATTTTCCCGACATCGGCAAAATGATTCGCAACTCTCAAGCCGGTATTTTCAACTTTTTGAAATATTTAGATAACGAGTTCTTTTTTCATAGGGTTATCCTAATATCTCGCTTAATAGTTTTTGCTTCAGGTTTTTGAGAGTGGTTTTTTGCTGCTTGAGGTGGCCCCTTGTATTATCAAACTGCTTAAATACTGCGGTTAGTCCTTTTTGTTTTTCTTTCTTGGGCAAAAGGAACTCCTGTGTTGCTAATGTTTTCCATTTGATTGTTGGCGAAAGGGAACCTTCTGATATTTGAACGGCTCTATTCATGAAAACATCGGATTGCATAAAAAAAGGAAGAAACTCTTTTTCAATATGTTTTTCATTGGCTCTCAAAATCATGCTATGGGCAGATGCAATGCCATCAAAATGTGATACAGCTACTTTGCGCTGATAGGCTCTGCGTTTCCCGAATATGATATCACCTTTATAGATTGTTAATTTTGTACCAATAACATCACCTGGCTTTCCTGTTCTTGCAATAATCAGATTATCAGGATCTAAATGTTCTAATCCGACATAAGTATCCAGAGTTGTCTTTTGGGGTTCTACTCTTTCAGAGATGGAAAATGCTAATTTCTCAAACTTTACCTTATCAAAATCATTTTCACTTAATAAATTCCCGAATCGTTGTGTCTCTCCAAGCAGTTCACGAAGCATTTGATTTTTTAAGGTTAGCAAATTCTTCTCCTGCCCCTCCACCTGTTCAATAGCGGTTTCTATGGATTGAAAAAGGGCAGCGATTTGTTTTTGCTCTTCGAGCGGGGGAAGGGGGATTTGTAAACTTCGAATCAATCCTAATGAAATGAATTTCTGTGCGGTTCCACTTGTTTTTGCCTGTATTTGCCTTTGAAACATATCTGATTGTAAAACATTTAGTAGGTATCTATTGTAAATTGTATCTTGTTTGGCAAACTTAATTAAGCCTACATTTTTTATTGCAAAATCAATCTTTTTATCTACAAGTACGGGGATACCAACAGTTCCAATCATCGAAAGAAGAATGTCACCATTATCAACTAATGACCGTTTGTTTATCTGGATGTAATCATTTTCAGAAATAAGATTTGTTTCAGAAAAATCAATAAATCCGCCAGTAATATTTTTTGATGTAATTAACGGGTAGCCTTCATTGTGGTATTTAGGGCTATCATGTGTACCATCTCTAACATCACAGATTTCATTAAGAATTACATTTTCCCATTTATCCTTTTTCAACTTCATACTTCAATTCCAATATTTTTCAGTTGCGTAAATAAATTTTCTAACGAATTATTGATTTGCTGTTGCCCTGCTTTAATATCGACAATCAAATCTTCGGTATTATACTCGTTTGCAACTTCCGCCTGCTTTACGTATAGCTGCAAACTCAGATTGCCATTGTTTTCCAACACTTCTGTATTGCTCATAACTTTGGCAAAGCCTGCTGCATCTTTAAACTTCCAGTAGGCATCGGCAATCTTTCTTATATGCTGCGGTTCCAGCCAGGCGTTGGTGCGTTCAATCCTCAATTCTTCTTTCGCATCAATGAAAATGATTTTACCTTTTCGTTCCTTCGGCTTTTTCATTCTGCACACCAACAGGCAACTTTCCATACTGCTGTTGTAAAATAGGTTTTTACCAAGTCCAATCACCGCATCAACATAATCTTCCTCAATCATTTTCCTGCGTATTGCGCTTTCCGCATCTCTGAACAAAACGCCATGCGGCCAGAGAACCACGCTTCTGCCGGTATCAGGATTAAGACTTTTCATAATATGCTGCTGGAAAGCATAATCAGCGCAACCTTGCGGCGGTGTTCCCCAGATATTACGGCCAAAAGGGTCGTTCATCCATTTTTGCTGATTCCACCGCTTTACGCTGTATGGCGGATTCGCCATGATGACATCAAACTTTTTCAGTTCATCGTTTTCAAGTATCTGCGGACTTTCAAGCGTATCGCCCTGCACAATTAAAAATTCATCGACATTGTGCATAAACATATTGATGCGGGCAATGGCAGAGGTAATCAGGTTCAGTTCCTGGCCGTAAAGTTTTAGTGTCCGGTATTCTTTGCCCTGTGCTTTTACATGCAGGGTGCTTGAGAGCAAAATACCGCCGCTTCCGCAGGTAGGATCATAGATACTTTCGCCGCTTTGGGGGTCGGTAATCTGGGTCATGAGTTTTACAACGGTACGATTAGTATAAAACTCGGCTGCGGTATGGCCGCTGTCATCGGCAAATTTCTTAATCAGATATTCATAGCCTTCGCCCATGATGTCGTGGGGGACATTGCTGACCGTCAAATCCATCTGGCTGAAATGTTCAATAAGATCGAGCATTTTTTCATCACTCATCCGGCGCTTATTCGTCCACTGCGCATCGCCGAAAACATCATGAAGCATTTCAAAGTTGGCTTTTTCGATACCGCTGATAGCTTTTTGAAGGGCAGCGCCAACATCTACGGTCTTCTTTCTCACGTCTTCCCAATGGCAACCTTTTGGTATCTGAAACCGGTGGTTTTCACGAAACAAGGCATAGTCGAGATCGTTGCCACTTTCATTCAGAGCTGTTTGATATTCCTCATCCCATACATCGCTGATTCGTTTAAAAAACAGCAGAGGGAAAATGTACTGCTTAAAATCGGCCGCATCAATCATTCCGCGAAGAATGTTGGCTGCGCCCCAGAGGTAGTCTTCAAGTTCTTTTTTTGTCATCAATTATTCTCTCTTAACTTTAGTTATCTATTTTGCGAGAACACGGACGTCCGAGCGTCTTTCTTTGCATATAACAAAAGCTCACAGGTTGACAGCTTGGTAGGGCTGGCAATCCTTGTGTAGCGCCTTGTTAGCTCTTTTCAAATATTCCATTATCTAATCAAAACGGGCCAACATTACACTATCCCACTCCCGCAAGATATTTTTTCAAGATAAGATTTCGATTTCATTGTTTTCAAACCAGCCCTCAGACAAGACATGTTCGCGAACTTTTTTAGGATCAGTGGAATACACAATGATCACCAAGCTATTTTCTGTTCGGCTACAGGTCACGTAAAAGAGTCGCCGGGTGCGTTCGATGCTTGTATCTTTCCCCTCGTCTTCGTTTTTTATATCAGTCGATGTCTTATTCTTGGCCCCGAACAACTTGTCGTAGCTAAACAAAAAGCCCCGCGCCTCGTTATCGTCGATTATTATCATTACGCGAGGAAATTCGAGACCTTTAACACCCTGATGGGTCTCAAATTGAGCTTGTCCGTTTACATAGGCTGCATATTGCTCAATCTGTGCGAAGGGAGTTAGCAAAAATTTGTCCCAGGCATCCAGAACAGAATCTGGATAATCCTCTTTCAATGAAGGTGTTTTACCATTCTTTTTGGCAACCTCTTGTTCGGCCCCGTCTCTCAAAGCGATGGGGCGCAGGCTTTCAGGAATTTCAAATAAACCTGTTTGAACAATACACCGCAAAACGTCCAGAAAGCTCGGCTCAGCATTGTCTGCCCAAAGAGCTAACAGCATCTCAACTGCCTCCCGAGCTTGCTTAATCTGAAGTTTTTGATCTTCACCTTTAGCCTTAAAGGCCGCTTTGGTCAGCAACGGAGAATCTTTGCGTACAATAGCTGTTACAGAAAAATCATCATCGTTCTGTTTTGCTTTGACAATGGGCAAGATAAGTTTTGAGAACAAACGCACACCGGGAAGTGTACCATCCAACAATCCGGTCTTTAAGATACCGCTACTCTCTTGATACAATGGCTCGAACATCTCCAAAAAACCCATGCGTCGAGCAGCCATATGATGTTCGATCGTTAAAGTCTTGATGTCCGCTTTGGTTCCACTCCAAAGTGCATCGCTGGTAATAGTCGCCATTCGTTCTGCGACCCTACTCTCAGCTTCAGACTTGTCAGTTATATCGCTATGCAAAATAAACAATCGAACGAAACCTTCTTCCTTATCAGTCCTTGGCCTTTGTTCTTGGACATCAACTGCCGAACGGATTTTGTTGATCAGCTTAATGATCCGACGTGGGCAACGGTGATTCATTTCCTTGACCGGTTTCGCCCAGTCAATCGGTAGGTTTTGTCCCAAATCCATTTTACCATCGCCATAAATACGCTGCATGGTATCGCCAAACAAACCCAATATAAAACGACTATTATGCTTCTGCTGGATTTCTAAGAAAGCCTCAATAAGAAGCTTGTTAGTATCCTGACTTTCGTCAATCAGCAGTATGGGGTATTTATTGATAAATATGCTCTGCATAAGTGGCTTTCCCATGAGAAAATCAGATCCAATCTTGATAACTTCACTATGATTTAATGAGTCTCGACCTCGGTTGTCCCCATTGGGGTTGTATGTAAATCGCTTGATGTTATCCAAACTAGAAAGACGTTTTTGTTTTGTCTCGATACTTTTTTCACGATCCAGCGCTGCCTTCGTTCCGGCCCTACCTGTATTCTGCTTTTGCTCAAGATCGGCAATCTCGTTTTCCAGATTCACCTTCAACCACTGCTTGATATCAAAGTTTAAACCCCCAATCAACGACCAGACAAAACTGTGAATTGTTGAAACTTGAATTAAAGGATCAAAATCAAGACGCCGCTTTATTTCATCACACGCGGCATTGGTATAGGTGATTACACCAACCCTCTGCCCGCTCAAACGCAGCCGTTTTGCGTACTCCTTTCGCAGATATTTCAGGGCATCTACTAATGATTGAGTCTTCCCCGAACCTGCTCCGGCAAATAAAAAGAAGCTAATTGGTTTGTCGAAAGAGAGACAGTCGTTAATCTCATCGTCTACATGATCATCGAAATTATTGTCATCCATAATAGTACAGCTTTCCATCATCGATGCTCGTTTTTACCCGCAAGTGCTGAGTTTTCGTCCGGAATAAAAACTTCTTTCTGTTTTATCCTTACTTGTTCCTGTAACCATGACAAACCTTCCTTGATGTAGGTTGGGATATTGAGTTGATTAGTCCCTTGTAAATCAAGCATATCGAGCGCAAATTCTGCCTTCTTTTTGCTTGTCTTCAAATCTTCAAACATGATCCGCCCCAAATCAGCCAAAGACTTGGCATTCTTTATGGCATCGCTAAATTTCTTTATCAGACCAGATCCTTTTAAGTCTTTAAATATTGGAATATTTTCAAAAACAAGAGCATCCTCAAAGGTATTGGAAAGCGCGTCCTCAGCTTTACTTGCCACATTAAAATTGACTTTGACCGGACACTGATAAGCGACACGAACCGAATAAAACTGATCATCTTTTTTGACCTTTTGCTCAAACTTTAAGTCTATCAGTTCGTCTATCAGTTCCTTTTTAGGAAACCAATTTTTCAAAGTAGCATTTCGTGTAACTAGTTTTTGGTCTCGCACAGGTTGTACAGACTTGCTATTGGTTGGCTCCACTGAATCCAAGTCTGTAATCACCAGTGTTATAAGCCCTAAATGATCTATTAGAGGTTGTAATCTATGAGCATGACTGCCGCCAATCTCTAATACGGTTATGTAGCTCTGGTTTAGCTCTTCAAAGTGTTTACGGATAAAATCCGGAATTAACATCCGTTCCGCAGTACCCTCGACCAAAATTGCCGCATCAGCGAAAAACAGATCACAGTGCGTCGCCTTTAGATACCGGGTTGCAAATTGTTGAGTGTCTCTATTTTCTCCAAAAACTTCAGATAAATTAACAACGGTTGCGGTCGGAACTTCATTCACGCCTTTTTGCGCTGGTAATCGCCTAAAATAACGAAGGCAGGAAAATTCACATTCGTGTGCGATATGGATAGAATGGGTACTGACAACAAGTTGGGTTGCCAAGTTAGCATTGCCTTTTAAATCATCGTGATTGCGTAAGATGTCATAGGCCTTGCGGATGAAAACCTGTTGTACCTGCGCATGCAAATGTGCCTCTGGCTCCTCAACCAAAACTAAGTGCAGCGGCGGAAAAAAAGCTTCTGTTATTTCAGTCGAGGCCCTTTTCCCTGCTTTCCCAACCCGCATCCAGCCATCACGAAAGCTCATTAGCTTGAAAACCATAGAGATCAGGTTCTGATAACCCAAACCATTATATTGCTCGGGCAGACGCAAGGGAATTTCCTGTATTTCACTACTTTGATCTATTACCTGGAACTGGACTGCCGATGCGTGAACGAGCCCATCCATAGGTTGAATTTTTGTTGAAATTGTTAGTTTAGGATCTGTAATCCCTGGATATCCCAAACCCTCTAACTCACACAAGGCTTTCTCAAAGGCCGCTTTCAGCTTACCATCAAAAGCCGTCTGCGCTGTATCAATGGCTCGTAGCGCTTCAACGTCAGAAGAGTCTGGTAAGTCAGAGGGATCTAGGTGCTTAGTGTAATAGTTACGAAGCTGTACTGACAGTTTACGTCTGTCACCTCGTTCGCGGTATTGCTGGCCATCGCTATCAGACATCCCTTCATTGTCAACATCTGAGAGTCCTCGTTGGGCAGTAATAGCATCAATACGAATTAACCCGCGAAGGGGGTCGCCGTCAAAATACTCGCCGCCTGCAGGTAGGGGTTGGAGTTGGGCTATGCCCTTTTCTGGTTCAACGAGCTTGGATCTATCTAAGGTATAGGCCCGGACATCGAAAAGGCTGTTCACTCTCCTATCGAGAAACTCAACCATTGTTTTAGGCCACAAATCTAAAGTGTCTTTGCCATTACTTTCTGTTTTCTTTGCCCCATTAATAGTATCGTGGGCAGCTTTTCTGACTGAGAGATATTCCTTGTAAAAATCCTCAATTTTTTTCGGCTCAAATCTTAACCGAACACCGAGTAAACCACCCTCCCAATCTAATGTTGGCAAAAGGTGACTAACGTGATGAATTTCATTTTCTTCCACTTGCAACCAGACATCCATAGTTGGTAAAACTTTTTCCCATTCCTCCAGAGCCGGCATTTGCGAACCTGGTTGTGCTGATTGTTTTTCCCAATCGGATCCAATTTCGTTGATCTGCACCCAGTTTGACAAGGTAAAATCATTAGTAGAGAATTTCTTGTTAACCAAAAAGCGAATCAGGACCTCCATTGCAGAAGTTTTTCCACTGTTATTTGCACCCACAAACAGTGTAGTTTTCTCTGCGAATTCAATCCGGATTGATTTCAATTTGCGAAAATTTTGAATTTCTACAAACTTAATATGCATGCTACTTTATTCCTTTTTCTGAGCAGTGAAGACGGTTGGCTACCATCACTATCCTTCTTTACACTTTCTCTTGCTTCCATAGAGCTAACGCCTGAGTTGAGCAGAGCTGATGCGAAGGACACGAAGTGGACTAAAGCCAAAGCATCGGGTTCTGACTCCGGCGATATGTTGGAGTCGCGCGAGACAGCGCGCTTGCAACATTATTATTTCTGTGAATGCGGCTAAATTATTAAAAATGCTATCAGAATCAGGGTTTAATGTCAATTCTCTTGGAATTTGGATAGTATCTCAGTTTGAATGTTATTGACATCAGATTATTATAACGATACATCTTGCAAGAGAGAAGATTTATAAAAGAGAAAAAATCAAATAAAAACTCTTATTATAATCTCATAATGAGGTGAGCCAATGGCTAATGTCTTTGATGTTGCATGTTATATTCTGGAACAAAAAAGGGAGCTAACGGCCGTCAAGCTGCAAAAATTAGTCTATTATTGTCAAGCGTGGTCATTGGTATGGGATGAACAACCTCTTTTTGATGAACAAATTCAAGCTTGGGCCAATGGGCCTGTTGTCCCTGATTTATTTAAATTTCATAAGGGGAAATTTAATGTTACTGCATCTAATTTCCAATCAAAAAAATCGAAGAAGCTAACATCTCCACAAAAAGAAACTATTAACAGCGTACTAAAATATTATGGAGATAAAACAGCTCAATGGCTCGTTGACTTAACCCATTTAGAAGATCCATGGAGGAACGCTCGTGGAAATTGTGGCTGTGGTGAAGCTTGCAATAATGAGATTAGCCATGGATCAATGATGGAATATTATAGTGGTCTGAAGTAGATGGGAAAAAATAGTAAAAATAAGAAAAAACCTCAAATAAATTTCCAACCAAAACCAACTAAAGAAGCAACACATACTAAAAACCCTGAAGGATACCAGAATCAATTTATATCATGGCATTTGCAATGTATTGATAGTTCTGGCGCTTGGCCATGTAGTTTTGAGACTCTCCAAAAGATTCGAAACAGATTGAGTGAATATGAAAATTTAAAATGGTCGGAAGTCAGCAGTAAAGGAAGCAATCATCCCCTCCCTATAAATAAAATAATCCCGAAAGCTCAAAGACGACTATCCGAATTAGGCTATGTTGATATTGAAAGCCTATATCAATTAAAAATTAGTAATGGAAATCAAAAACAACGGCTTTGGGGTATAAGAAAGGAGAATATTTTTCAAATTTTGTGGTGGGATCCAAGACATGAAGTATGTCCAGTTGAAAAACGTAATACATAGGGAACGAGTCCGGGACATCCTATACTTCTGAAGTTTCTTCGCCCCCCTGCAAATGAAAGAATGTTCTTATTATTTAAACTTACCTTCGGGAAGCCTTACGCTCTGCTTTGCCTCCAGATATCCTCTATAGAGGATGCCCCTGCCCTTCACCTATCCCTCGGCTCAGCGAATATCTGGCGTGCGGATTCTCACCTAATAGCTTCATCCCATGCCCGTCACGCACGCCTGCGATCAGCGGATCATGTAGCCCATCTGTTTGATTGCGTTGTTACCCCCTACGCCGCCTTTTTGAGAGTGACGTTCATGCCGGCTCTCGTCGCAAGGGTAATAAGCATTTCGAGGCTAAATTTTTCCCATTTACCTCTGACCAAGTCCGAAACCCTGGATTGACTGATTAAAAGTTGTCCATAACATCGGAGTCTTCCGAACCTGTGTCATCCTTTTTTTTCATGGTGTGCCCTGATTCCCACCTCTTATCGAGATAATACAAAACAGGAACTGTCATCCGGGAGAAGAGCAGAGAGGCCACCTCCCCGGCCATCAGCGATATTGCAAGACCCTGGAAAATAGGATCAAACAGTATGACGGAAGCCCCTACCACAACGGCTGCTGCAGTCAGCATCATAGGCCTGAACCGCACGGCGCCTGCGTCAATCACGGCAAGATCAAGGGGCATTCCCTGGGAAACGCGAAGTTCAATGAAATCTACCAGAATAATCGAATTTCTTACGACAATTCCGGCCCCTGCAATAAAACCTATCATGGAGGTCGCGGTAAAAAAGGCTCCCATCAGCCAGTGCGCTGGCAGTATCCCGATAAGGGAAAAGGGTATGGCGGCCATTATTACAAGAGGAGTTGAAAATGACTGGAACCATCCGACCACAAGCACGAATATCAATATGAGAACTACCCCGAAGGCTATTCCCAAATCCCGGAAGACCTCGTATGTTATGTGCCATTCACCGTCCCATTTCATGGAGAAACGGCGGTCGGTTTCAGGAATCGCCGAGGTATGCTGAACTATTTTATAGCCTTCGGGAAGAGATAAGGCTTCTATCTTTTTTCTCATCTCCAGTATGGCATAAACCGGGCTTTCCTTTTCGCCTGCAACATCTCCGGTTACATAGACTACCGGCATCAGGTTTTTGTGGTATATGCTTTTGTCCATCTCTGTTTCAGAGGCTTTGACAAGGCTTGAAACGGAGATGAGCCGTCCGTCCGGCTGCGATATTTTTACTGCTTCAAGGCGCTCAATCCCGGCCCGCTCCGAAAGGGGCAGCTTCAGCAGGATGGGAACATCTTCTTTTTCAAGGGGCTGGTGAAGGAGGCCGGCCTGCCGCCCGGAAAGCGACATTTCCAGGGCTTTTGATACCTGGTCTGCGCTGATGCCGTGAAGAGCCGCCTTTTCCTTGTCAATAACAAGGTTGAATCTGGGCTGTTTTTCTTCCATGTACCAGTCGACATCGACAACACCCGGCGTTTTTTCGAAAATCGTCTTGATTCTCCCGGCAATCTGGCGCTGCCTGTTGTAATCAGGACCGTATATTTCAGCTACAAGGGTTGAAAGTACGGGGGGGCCGGGAGGGACTTCAGCGATTTTAATTGAGGCATTATATTTATCCGCGATCTTTTTCAAAGGAGGCCGGATACGCTTTGCTATCTCATGACTCTGATCTTTTCTCCGCCCTTTTTCAACGAGGTTCACCTGGATATCGGCCGCATTCGGCCCCTTGCGCAGAAAATAGTGGCGCACAAGGCCGTTGAAATTGAAAGGCCCTGCCGTGCCAGTATAAATTTCATAATCAACAACCTCATTGACGGTTTTTATATAATCGCCCATTTCGAGAGCGGCGGAGAGCGTCTCTTCAAGGGTAGAACGTTCCGGCATGTCAATTATCACCTGGAATTCGCTCTTGTTGTCGAAAGGCAGCATTTTGACCTGGACTTTTTTGATAAATACAAGGCCGCAGGAGATCAGAAGAAGAGTCGATACCATTATAAGAAAAACGTTGCGATGGAAGGGCTTATGAATAAGCGGAGTCATTACCCGGCGGTAAAGGAGCGTGCTCCATCCCTCTTTCTCATGGCTGTGGCTTGCATCTCCCCTGTGCCGGATAAGTTTCATGGAAGCCCAGGGAGTTACAATAAAGGCCACAAGAAGTGAGAACACCATTGCTGCTGAAGCTCCGACAGGGATGGGACGCATATATGGCCCCATCAAACCTCCAACGAATGCCATTGGAAGTATGGCGGCGATAACGGTCATGGTTGCGAGTATGGTCGGGTTTCCCACCTCGTCAACCGCTTCTATCGTGACCTTTATTTTCGGGCGATTTCCGTTTTCCGGAAGCCTTAAATGGCGCACGATATTTTCAACAATAACAATGGCGTCGTCAACCAGTATTCCTATTGAAAATATAAGGGCGAAAAGAGTAATACGGTTCAAGGTGTATCCGTAAAGGAAAAATACCGAAAGGGTTAAAGCAAGGGTGACGGGTATTGCGAGAGCGACTATTCCCGATTCACGGCGGCCAAGTGTGAACCAGATAAGTATTGAAACCGATACTATTGCAATCATCATATGCAAAAGAAGTTCATCCGACTTTTCTTTCGCTGTTTCCCCGTAATGTCTTGTTACGGTCATATTTATATCGCCGGGTATGACAGTTCCCTTGGCATCTTCTATTCTTGCAAGTATTCTTTTTGCCACTGAAATGGCGTTTGCGCCTTTTCTTTTTGCTATCGTAAGGGTAACTGCGGGACAAGCGTCTTTTGGCAGATCATTTACTGCAATATTTTTATCTTCAGCAGCAGGTCCTGCTCCGAAAAATACATACTGATTTGGTTCGGCCGGACCGTCTGAAATCATGGCTACATCGCGCAGGTAAACAGGTCTCCCTTCGCGGACGGATACAACAACGTTTTTAACATCTTCGGCATTACGCAGGAAACCGCCAGTATGAACTATGGTCTGACCTGCCTGTGACGGAAAAGATCCGGAATCGGATTCCCGGTTGGCGGCGCATACCATGGAAAAAACACGCTCTGTATCCAGACCGAAAGCGGAAAGTTTAACCGGGTCGATGTTTACTTCAACCTGCCGGCGCGCTCCGCCAATAATTGTTGTAATGGAAGCGTTTTCCTCCCGTTTCGCAAGATTTTCAACTTCGGCGGCTACGCGCCTTAAAGTGTAGTGGTCCGCGTCTTTTCCCCAGAAGGTTAACGCCAGGATCGGCACATCGTCTATGTAGCGGGGTTTAACCAGAGGAGGAGACACCGAACATGGAATACGGTCCATGTTTGCCATGAGCTTGGACTGAAGCCGGACAATGGCTTCTTCTTCGTTCTGCCCCACGAAAAAACGGACTATCACCATAGACATTCCCGGGCTTGACGTGGAGTAAATATATTCAACTCCTGGAATTTCCCATAAAAGCTTCTCCATCGGAGAGGTCACCCGCTCTTCAACTTCCTTTGAGCCTGCACCGGGCATGCCTACAAATATATCTATCATCGGAACAATTATCTGGGGCTCTTCTTCTCTCGGCAGAGCAATTACCGAAGCAATACCAAGAAGTATTGAAGCGATAATAATAAGAGGCGTAAGCTTGGATTCTATGAAATAACCCGCAATCTTTCCTGCGGCGCCGGTTTTCATGTTCATGACGAAGCCTCTACGCTCATGCCGTCTGATGTGTTCGGCGGCGGATTCAACAGGTAGCGGTCTCCTGGCTTAAGACCGGAAAGGATCTCAATCGATTTATCGAAGGACTTGCCTGTTCGCACAAGCCTGAAACGTGCTTTTTTTTCACCATCAACTACAAAAATCCCCGTTAACTGACCCTGATGGATCAACGCGGAAGAGGGCACGGATAATACGCTTATCTCTCCCGAAGGGATTTGAACACGGGCATACATTCCGGAATGGATGTTTTTATTTACCGGAAAAGAAACCTTTATCATGAAAGAGCGTGTTTTTGGATCCGCCGCCGGAGCTATTGTGGTGATCTTACCTTCAAATGAAAGGTCATTTAAAGCGGGAATTGTTATACCTGCTTTTTCCCCGATGCCGGTATTTTTTACGAGGGTTTCGGGAATAACCAGTTCAATGTAGCTGCCTTCAGTTCCTTCAATGCCAATAACAGGCATTCCGGGAGATGCAAGATCCCCTGGTTCCATCATTTTGGCTGTAATAAACCCGTTATAAGGGGCATATATCGTGGAGTCCTTGTTGAATGATTTTGCAGATGAGAGGGCGGCTTCCGCCTGCTTCACACGATGGCTTGCCGCCTGAACCATTGCTTCAGCCTGTAAGAGGGCCGCTTCAGCCTGGCTGTTCCGGGTTTCCGCCTCCTCGAATTCCTGCCTGCTTGCCGATTCTTCCTTAAAAAGGCTGAGATAACGCCGGTAAGTCGCGTCTGCAAGCCTCGCTGCGGCTCTTGCCGAACCGGCTCCTGCAATGGCTGCTGCGTGTGCCCTGACTGCTTCTGCCGCAGCCTCTTCGGCCTGCTGCAATTGTGCGCCAACCTGGCTGTTATCGAGAAGAACGAGAATATCGTCCTTTTTCACGAAATCGCCTTCCTTTACATTTATCGCCTTTACTGCGGCCATCAGCTTGCTTGACAGGGTGCTTTCCTTTACCGCATGGACTGTTCCCATTGCCTCATACAAAAGCGGCTGCTTTTCAATCCGCGCTTCCGAAACCTGAGCCTTTATTACTCCGGACATATTCTCTTTGGAGGTACCCGGTTCTATTTCACTGCCGCAGCCTGAAAAGACGATGACCAGTAAAATAAATATTGAAGTTAATGCTGTTCTTTGAAGCATGTCGGACTCCCCTTTTTACTGTAAGCCGTCGTTCAAAAATAATCGTAACATTGAAATGCGTGACCGGCATTTCGGAACCGAAATATTTTTCCAGAAATTATAAACCGCCTTTTATTATTTTAATAAAAAGATTTTTTGATGGACGATCTTCTAAAATTTTTAAAGGCAAATCAATTATTTCCAATTTCATATTAACAAAATTATAAATTATTTTATAAAAAAATAAAGGGGCGGTGTTTTGCCCCTTTGATGTGGAAAAATTATTCTTTGCGGAATAATGCGGCGCGAAGCACAGAGCCTCCTCTTGTGTATTCTGCCGTCGCAAGGTTTCTTTTCTGGGGGTTGATTTTAAGAGTAACAACCCTCTCCGGCTGTCCCCACACAAGCACAACAGAGTCTCTTTCAACGCGACCAATAACTCGGGTCCATCCTCCTATATAGTTCGACCCTGGCCCCCAGGAGTAAATTGCTACAACCTTCGGAGGTGTGATTTGTTCAACTATAATTGTTGCGGCACTTGCTCCGTCAAAAGTCCCTTCCCATATACCGGAATAAGCGGCAATTTCGGGTGGCACTTCCGGACCGGGCAAAATAACGTTTATCGCGGATACCGTTCCCGGTTCAGGAAGCGGAGTCCAAGGCCCGCTACTGCCAGTGGTGGCGCAACCCGTTAATCCCAATAAAATAAAAATCCCCATTAAAACCAATAAATTTTTCATTTCTTTACCATCCTTTTTAAAATTTTAAATCTTTGCGGTTTGCGAGCGCTTTTTGAGTCCACTTTTCAACCGGCTCATCAAAATATTTTGGCCGCTTTGTTATGTTTTTAATAATGCCCAAAGATTGAAGTTTGTGAGCAACATCAACGGCTTTTAATAATTTATTGTCGATGCCGTAAAGTCCCGAAGGGATTTTCACCAGCATTTCAGAGCCAAAGTATTTTTCCAGAAATTTTAAGACGCCTTTTATTGTTTTAATAAAAAAATTTCTTGAAGGTTGGATTTCTAAAATTTTTGATGGCGAAGCGACTATTTCTAAGTTCATAAAACAGTTAAATTATATTTTCTAAAAAAAATAAAGGGGCGGTGTTTTGCCCCTTTATTGGATTGACTTTTATTGTTTCTTTTTTAATTGAGTCTTGCTAAACCCCCACCCTTCATAGGTAGCGTCTATGATATCAGATCTGCCCGCGATAGGGCTGAGAGTGACCGTTACTTTTCCTCCTACTTTTAATACAATTGAATCTTCTTTAATAAAACCCCTTGCTTGAGCCCAGTCAGCATTTATTCTAGCGGCGTTTCCCCACGAATAAATTGCAGTAACTTTTTTAGACTGGAAGTCTATGTCTTCAATTACTATTACTGTTGCCAGGCGTACTTCTAGTGGCCACTCTCCTTCCCATGTGCCGGAAAAATTGGCAATTTTAGGTGGCACTTCCGGACCAGGCGGAATAATGTTTACCGCATAGAGCGTTCCTGGTTCAGGAAGCGGAGTCCGAGCCTTGCTACTGGTAGTGATAGTGGCGCAGCTTGTTAATGTCAATAAAACCAAAATCCCCATTAAAACCAATAAATTTTTCATTTCTTTACCCTCCTTTTTAAAATTTTAAATCTTTGCGGTTTGCGAGCGCTTTTTGAGTCCACTTTTCAACCGGCTCATTTATTTCTTCACTCTGCTCAAGCCGTGTTGATGTCTTAAATGAAGAATCGGCCGGAATGCCCATAACGTTACATAGCAATGCTTTTGCTATTATCAGGCTGCTTTCTGCGGAAGCTTCAAGCTTTTCCCCCGACATGGCGAATGTGAGTTATTCAAAAGCTCTGGTAGTATTCCAGCTTCTAGTAAATATTTCTAAATGTTGCAAGCATGTTGGGATGATGAATCTCTTCAGCCATATCTATGGTATGGCACAGCTTGCAGTTTTTATTTGCTCCTATCGGATAAACATTTTTCTGGTATTGTACAGGCTGGAAATTATCCCTGTCATTTCCGAATATATTTGATGCCGGATACTCCGCGTGGGTAATTCCATGACATGCCGGGCACATTACCCCGACTTCGTCCGAACGCGAGCTGTAGAGCGATTTTTTATCCTTTGTCCAGACATTGGGCGGCGACTGGTCCGTTTCAGGAGGATTGAAATCAACATGGCAATTCAAGCAGTCGGGCTGGTTTATCCATGCTTTCCTCGGTTCAATCTGTTTAACATTATCAACAGATCGCGGCCTTAGATGTTTCATAAGCCTTTCAGCCTCACTTTTGCCCTCGTTTTTTTCGGACACAAGAAGACTTAAAGCATGATCCTCCATCTTCCCGTGACAGCTTGAACAATCAAGGCCTATTCTACTGTGAATGCCCCTGTAACTTTTTGTGAATCCGGATGACGGATGGCAGTTACTGCACGGATCAGGATCATTTGCAGAAATGTAGTTTGCGTGGAAACCATGTATGGCCGCCGATAGATTTAAATGTTTTGACTTTTCGCCGGTCCCCGGCTGCTCTCCAGCATGGCAATTCGAACACATTTTTGGATTACCCTTCCTGGACAACAGTTCAAGATCGGTGCGGTTTATCCGGTCATGGGTCTTTAAAATATCGAGCGACGTCTCATCAGAAAAACCGGTTATGTTCTTCCGGCCCCAGTTTCCTCCGTGACAGTTACGGCAACCCATTTCCGTTGATGCAGGCACGGAAACTCCCGTGGAGCAAAGCAGGTCTCCTGTTTTGGAATCTCTTGCTTCAACATAAACAAGCGGGAAGGGCACAAAGGATCCGTCATCTCTGTAAGGTATGACCGGAAGATCACCTGCCGAGTAAGCCAAAAGGCTTTCATTAAAATCCATTTCACCGGTTGTTTTCTTTCCCGAAAATCCTTCATCATCATTAATCCGACGGCCATAAAAAGATCTGGTATATTGCCAGAAATTGGAATTTGAGGAAGGTGTGTTAAATCCATCTTCAATTCGGTAAGTTATGCGCAGGTTGCCTGAAACAATTTCGGGTGTTTTCCCCCTTTTTATGAGCTGGGCATATATAGTATTTCCGGGTTGCGAAATGCTGAAAAACTGGTTGTTGTCCGATATAAAGTGCATACCTTTCCCGCTCCATACAAGCAGAATATATTTATCTTTCGAAGGATCAAAGAGGGGGATTTGGGGTTCAATAGGGGTGACGGAATATTCAGAAGCCAATTCCTCTTTCCTGCTGTTAAGCTCTTTTACTATATATGCGGCAAGAGCCCTTTTTTCTGCATTGGTTCCGGGAAAAGGCGGCATAAATTCATTTATTTTACCCATACCGCTGAGCATTGACTCCATTCCGTATTGTGAATATTTTTTTGTTGCAGCAGTGATATCATTAACAAAACCGCCAACAGAATGGCAGGAGATGCACATGAGTCTGAATATTTCACGCCCGGCCTGAATCCGGTTTGTTTCATCAATTTTTTTGGAGACAACCCATCTTGAAGTTTTTAATATCCCGTTAGTGATCATGAAGTCCACATTTTTTGCGGAAACGGAATTGGAATACATATCTCCATATATTATATAAGGCCGCCTGCCCGCTTCTCTAATCCATTCAAAAGAACCCATGTATAAGAGGCCCATGACCAAAAGAGAAAAGGTTACTCCTTTTTTGACGTAACGGGGCATTCGTATTGCCATAAATACACCGGCAATAAAAATAAGCGGTGAGAGGAGCAGGAATGTTTTGACAAGAGGCGGTATTTCAGGTGAGAGTTTTAAAATCATGAGCTTTTGAGGCTCGGGAAGAGAAGAAATATACCACCATGCGGAAGCAAGCAAAAAGAGAAACGGAATAAGGAGCCACTTGGCGCAGTATTTTTCAAGTGAGTCTCTTAAAGCCTTTTCTTTTATGGCCGATGTAGTTATAAAGCCGAAAAGTCCCGCAAGCATGAAAGCCATGAATGTCCTGAAAAAAAGGGACGGCCAGAAAGAAGGGTTGAAAAAACCGTCCCAGAAATTTCCGCTTGAAAGCCACCTGCCGGGAGTCAGCATGAATGAAATTATGCCGTTTATTACAAAAAGGGATAGCCAGCCGAAAGCAAAATAGAGCCAGCCGATTCTCAGATGCTCTTTTTTGTTCATCTTTCCGAAGGTATAAAAATAGACAAAAAGAGCTACGATTTCACCGAGGAAAAAAACCCATTCCGTAGCAAAACCGAAAACAAAATTATGCACGAGAATTGAAGTTGCGGCGGGGTTCAACAACGATATCGTAAACCATATGCCAACTCCTGTTATAGCTCCGAAAACCATGGTGATAAGAAGAAAGAACTTTGTGTGCCTTCTCGTATATTCCAGTATATCAGCAGAATTTTCCCTGTACCCCTTTATTTCCGTGAGTACAAGAAACAGGCCTCCGCCTACGGCAAAATGGGCTACATAAACATGAATTACAGCAATAAAGGCGATGAGAGTGCCGCCTCCCAGGAAACCGAGATCCCATACAGGGTAATTTATAAGATAGTTATTCAGCATAAATTATGAGCCTTTGGATCAGGATGTTCTGGTCGAAAGAGCGCATCTTATCATATATATTATGGCGGCTATCCCAATAATCAGGGAAGCCATGAATATTATCATCGGTGAATACTGGTGAATAACTTTCAGTTTTTCTACGGCAAAATAGGGTTTGAGAAAGGCGGTTCTCACCATATCCCTCATTATTACCATGAAAAACACGGTGATTATTGCCAACCATGTTGCAGGCCAAACTCTGTTTTTAAAGCTGTATATAAGAGAAAGAGTTGTGGCAATCAAGCCTGCCAGAAAGACCGTTGTGCCTGTACTGTCTCTTCCCATGAAAAGAAGCATAATATCTCCCGGCAGGCTGACAATAAACCATGCCCCTGTTAAAACCTGAAAAAGAGTGGCATAGAAAAAATATTTCATTCCATTTTTTATATTCAAATCCGCATCTGTCGCGCCGCTTTTCTTTTTCTTCTGCCATGTTATCGCTATAAAAAGACCGCTTATCGCAACAGAAGCAGTGAAAAAGTGAAGAAAACGGGGAAATAGGGTCGGATCAGAAAAGTTTAAAATGGTCCCGGAGGGTTTGTCAAAATATTGCGTCCATGAGCCGGGGGAGAGCATCAGGGTCATGTTGTTCGTATAGAAAAAGGCTGTGACAGTAAGGAGCAAAACGGTCAGCCCGATAAAATATATGCGGGCAAAAGCGAGTGCCTCGAATTTGAATTTGTAAATATATGCGCTGTAATATGCAATAATCAGCAGTAAAATGATCGACAGCCAGTAAGCGGCCATAAGGATGGAACTCGTGTAAAAAAAGTTTCCGTAAAGAACCTGCAGAAACAGTAAAGGAGCCACACCGAAGTTGATAGTGAAAGCTATTACAAAGGTTGTTTTTTCGGATATCTCTTTTTGGAGCGAAATCGAGCTGCTGTCCGGGGACTTCTTCAATCCGCTGAAAAAAGCTATGATTGCAGACCCGAGCATGATATTCATTAAAAGAATGTGGATCATGAAAGTAATAATCAGCAGTACCTTGAACCATACCCAGTGAACAGGGATAGTATCGGGAGATGGGATAAGCGCTGCTATGTCCATGTGATCAAAGCCTTCTTTTTGGTTTATGGTTCACGGTTTCCGGTTGTTCCGATCCTGACGGTTTTGCAAAGAGTCTGATTTTTTTCTTTATGAAACCATCAAACATCAATCAGTTCATGAAGAATTTTATCTACAATATTTTTTATCGTGAATCTATTAATGTTGCCGTCCGAATAAATCTTTATCACTGAATCATCATTTTTCAGGTGCAATAAAACAGACTGTGCTCTGACGGGATCTATTGCTCCGATCGCCCAGGCCGAAAGGCCGCGAAGCATAGCATCGCAGGAATCAAGAGAGGGAATCAGGAAGACAAAAGAATCCCTCATAAGATGAGGCTTCACACCTGCAATCCTTCCGATTCCCCAGATAACTCCCTGCTGAAGAACTTCGTTTTCGAGATAGTTTCCGT
>JAHJRK010000312.1 GCA_018830925.1 Pseudomonadota bacterium | reverse complement strand
CAATAGAAAAAATCGGAACAATTATAAACAAATTTGTGTCAGGTATTAATTAATCATATCAGGAGTATCCTGGGAATAAAAAACCGAACCATTCTTCATAATTTTATCAATGATATTGGAAAGCCTGATTACATTGAAAGGTTTCTGGATGAAACCGCAACAACCTTTTTTGATTATTTCGGCAGCCTGTCCATTAATGCTGTAGCCGCTTGAAAGAAGAACCTTAACACCCGGATCGATCTCCTTCATTTTTTCAAACACTATGTTTCCGCTTAAGTCCGGCATGATCATATCAAGAATGACAAGATCAATTTTTCCTCTGTTGCTTTTGTAAACCTCAAGGGCTTCCCTGCCGCCGTTTGCAAGAAGCACATTATATCCGAGTTTTGTAAGTATCTCTTTGCCGAGACTGATTATCATCTCCTCATCATCAACAAAGAGGATCGTTCCGCTTCCTTTGATAACTTTTTCAGTTGGTTGTATTTCCTCGTTTATTTCTTTCTTTTCTGTTGACGGCAGATATATGTTAAAAGTTGTTCCCTTTCCTGTCTCGCTGTAAACATTAATAAATCCGCCATGATTTTTTATGATGCCGTAGGCTGATGCAAGACCAAGCCCGGTTCCCCTTCCCATCTCTTTTGTGGTGAAAAAGGGATCAAATATTCTCTCCCTGATGGCACGATCCATGCCGATGCCCGTATCTGTTATTGAAATTCTTACATATCTGCCGGGGTTGATTCTGAATGCCTTTATATATCCTTCATCAATTATAATATTTTTTACATCAAGGTATAAATCCCCTCCGGCAGGCATTGCCTGCCATGCATTAACATAGATATTTAAAAGCACCTGTTCGATCTGGCTCTGATCGACTTCGACAGACCATATTCCAGCCTGTAAGCGCGTTTTAATCCTTATTTCTTTCTTGGTGCGTCCAAACATTCCGGAGGTTTTTTCAACAATTTCGTTCAGGTCTGTTGCCTTAACATGATATTTTCCGGATCTTGCAAAACCGAGAAGCTGTTTTGTGAGGTTTGAACCGCTTATTACATATTCCTCAATATTCTTCAGTTTTTCATAGTACGGCTCTGAAGGATCTATATCCATCAGCACTATGGAAGCATTGCCCTGTATGCCCATAAGAATATTATTGATGTCATGAGCAATTCCTCCGGCAAGAGTTCCGATTGCCTCCATTTTCTGCGCCTGATAGAATTGCGATTCAAGCTTCTTTTTTTCCTTTTCCGCCTGGATGCGCTCGGATACATCACGGATAAGCCCCCTGAAGCCGGTTTTTTTCCCGTCCTGATCTACAACAAGAAAAGTCGAAATTTCAAGAAGCTTAGTGCGCCCGTCTTTGGTAATTATTTCGAAGTCGTTTACCTTTGAAGATTCGCCTGTCTTGTAAACTCTGTTGAATACAGAAAACATTCTTCTTGCAGTTTCAGGAGTTGTGTACTCTCGGTTGTTCAGGCCTATCAATTCATCCCTGGTATATCCGCCAAGCATCTTTTCCACAGCATCATTAACGTAAGTTATATCACCCCTGAGGTTGACTTCATAGAAAACCTCTTCTATGTTTTCGAGGATGGCCTTGTATTTGGCTTCGCCTTCACACAGGGCGCTTTCAGCCTTTTTCCGGTCTGTTATATCCAATATCTGCGCCACTGTCTGTTTCTCTCCGGTGAGAGACAATATTATGGATGAGGATATTTCAACAAAAACTTTACTTCCATCCTTCCTGATAAGGCAGGCTTCATAATTGTTTGAAGCAGGAGCTCCGCTCTGCCTTAAAAGATAATTTTTTGTCACGAGTTCCCTGCAGGATTTATCTATGCTCATTCTGAAATCCTGCCCGATCGATTCATCCCTTGAAAAACCCAGGATTTCACAAATTTTGTCATTTACGTATTCAATCCTGTAGTTTTCGTCAAAAACTACTATTCCCTGATTGGAGTTTTCAACTATGGAACGGTAACGGTCTTCGCTCTCCCTGAGAGCTTTTTCGGCCTTAATCCTGCTCGTAATATTTATTAACACCCCCCTGAACCCGGCATGCCTTTTGTCATGCAGAATCGGTGCAATACGAAGAAGTGAAGGGAATGTGCTCTTGTCTTTTCTTAAAGCTGTATACTCGTTTTCTGCGATTATTTCGCCTTTAAGTATTTTTGTTGTGGTATTTATTGCTCTTTCCCTTTCTTCCGGGATTATCATCTCGAAAGCATTAAGTCCCTTTTTAAAATCGTCTTCAGTGATTCTGAAATTTTCAAAGGCGCTT
>JAHJRK010000311.1 GCA_018830925.1 Pseudomonadota bacterium | reverse complement strand
GGGAGCTTCAATACTTTCTGTAAGAATCCAACAAACGAGGTAAGAGCAAATGAGTAGAGGTTTTGAATTTAAACCAAGAATATTAGGTTTTGTATGTCATTGGTGAGCGTACGGCGCTGCTGACCTTGCTGGAGTTTCCAGACTGCAATATACGGATGAAATCAGGCTGATCCGCGTCATGTGTTCCGGTAGAGTCGACCTGGAGTTTATACTCAGAGCCTTCTCAAACGGGCAAGACGGCGTGTTGATCGGTGGTTGCAAGTTAAATGAATGCAATTATGTCACTCATGGGAATTATGATGCCTTAAGTAATGTGTATCTATGTAAAAAAATAATGGAACAGATGGGCCTGAACCCGGAAAGGCTGAGGATCGAATTTATGTCCGGCGCTGATGGAAATCTTCTGGCCGAAGTTACAAATGATTTTGTCAAGCAGGTGAAGGCGTTAGGACCACTTGGCAAAGGCGAAGAGATAGGTAAAAAGGAATTAAAGTTTAAACTTGAAGCAGCTAGAAAATTAGTCCCCTACATTAAGCTGGTAGAAAGGGAGAGGCTCAGAGTACCTGTAAAATCGAAAGAAGCGTATGAGAAATTTTTCACCAGCGACGAGGTAAACCGGTTATTTGATGAATTAATTACGGACCAATTAGCCATAAGCCAAATTACGTCGCTTTTGCGTGAAAAACCCCTTTCAACTGGAGAAATTGCCGAGTTTTTAGGTCTGAACCCGTCTGAAGTATCGCGACATATGAAGAGTTCATCAAGGCATGGATTCGTCAGATACGATGTGGGCCAGAAATGCTATACGCTGGCGTAAGGTGACTGTAAGTGGAACGATGCATTGTTCTCTGCTTGGCAGTGGATCAGGCGAAGGAAGAAGGGTAGGATAAGGTCTATGGATAATGATAGAGTCGATCATATTATTGATAAACATCAGTGCGAGCCCAGTTCTCTCATTCAGGTCTTGCTGGAGATTCAGAGCGAAAACAAATGGCTTCCCAAAGAAGCACTTGAGCGGGTCAGCGAAAGATTGCAGGTACCGTTTACCCGGATTCAGCACATAGCCACCTTTTATAAAGCGTTTAGTTTAGTGCCTAAAGGGCGTCACGGAATTCACATTTGTATGGGCACGGCCTGCCATGTTCGCGGTGCGACACGTGTTCTCGACACGGTGGAAAGCCTGACGGGAATTAAGCCCGGGGAAACGGATTTGAATATGAATTTCAGTCTGGAAACTGTTAACTGCCTGGGCTGTTGCGCTTTAGGACCGGTAATGGAAATCGACGGCAAGACTCACGGCAAGATGTCGCCTGCCCAGACAGCGGACGTGCTAAAAAACTATGAGTAGGGGAAAATTATGGCGCGATTGAATTCGCCTGAAGCGCTAGAACGTTTCAGACAAGAGATATTATCGAAAAGGGATCCGAATAAACCCTGCATTACTCTGTGTTCCGGATCTGCCTGTCATGCCTCCGGGAGTGGAGAAGTTGCTGCAGCGCTTGAAGCGGAGATTAAAAAGCAAGGCTTGAGTGATGCGGTGGAGATCAGAAGGACCGGTTGTCATGGTTTTTGTGAGAGAGGACCTATTATCGTTATTCACCCCGATGAAATCTGTTATTTTCAGATTACGCCGGATGACATTCCTGAAATTATCTCCAAGACGATAAAAGAAAAGAGCGTCATAGAGCGCTTACTCTATACCGACCCCGGCACCAATAAAAAGATAATTCACGAGTCGGAAATACCGTTCTACAAGAACCAGCAGCGGCTTGTTTTCGGTTCCAACGGCAGTATCGATCCCAAGAGCGTCGATGACTATCTGGCGATCGGCGGCTATGCCGCATTGGCCAAAGCACTTTCCAGGATGACCGACGAAGAAGTATTAGGAGAAGTAAAAAAATCCAACCTGAGAGGAAGGGGGGGTGCCGGCTTTCCTGCAGGGAGTAAGTGGGAAGGTTCCCGCAATGCCCCTGAGCCGATTAAATATGTGATCGTAAATGCAGACGAGGGAGACCCCGGCGCTTATATGGACAGAGCGCTTCTTGAAGGCAACCCGCATTCAGTTCTCGAAGGTTTGATCATCGGCGCCTATGCTATCGGATCACACGAAGGCTATATTTATGTACGACAGGAATACCCCCTGGCAGTAGAGAATATAAACCTCGCGATCAGGCAGGCTGAGGAGTATGGATTGCTTGGGAAAAATATCCTTGGCTCAGGCTTTGATTTCAAAGTTGCGGTGCACCAGGGGGCCGGCGCTTTTGTCTGCGGTGAATCGACTGCGCTTATGACGGCATTGGAAGGCAGGGTGGGGGAGCCCAGGCCAAAGTATGTCCGCTCCAATATCAAGGGCCTTTGGGAAAGACCCAGCGTTTTGAATAACGTTGAGACATGGGCGAATGTGCCGCTTATCATAAATAAAGGCGCTGACTGGTTTACTCAAATTGGAACCGAAGGAAGCAAGGGTACGAAGATTTTCTCCCTGGTCGGTAAGATAACCAATACCGGACTTGTGGAAGTGCCCATGGGCATGACGCTGAAAGATATTATTTACAAGATAGGCGGTGGAATCCCTGGTGGAAAGAAGTTCAAAGCAGTGCAGACCGGGGGGCCGTCCGGAGGGTGTATCCCTGAAGAACAGTTGGATCTGGAAGTCGGTTTTGATGAGCTCACCAAGGCCGGTTCAATGATGGGGTCCGGCGGTATGATTGTAATGGATGAAGATACCTGTATGGTTGATGTCGCCAGGTACTTCATTAACTTTCTTACGGATGAATCGTGCGGAAAGTGTGTTCCATGCCGTGAAGGCCTGAGGCAGATGCATAAAATTCTTACGAACATCACGGCAGGAAAGGGAAAAGAGGGCGACATCAAGCTTCTGGAGGAACTGTCCGAGACAGCTGTTGAAGCATCACTGTGTGCTTTAGGCAAGAGCGCCCCCAACCCGTTTTTGAGCACTTTACGCTACTTCAGGGATGAGTATGAGGCACACATCAAGGAGAAGAGATGCCCGTCGTTGTCCTGCAAGGAGCTGATCTCGTACTATATAGATCCTGCTAAGTGCCAGGCTTGTATAATTTGCCTTCGAAAGTGTCCTGCGGAGGCGATTGACGGCGGCAAGAACAAGATCCATGTAATTGACCAGGAGAAATGCACAAATTGCGGAACCTGCTTTGAAGTTTGCCCCTCTCGCTTTGGAGCGGTGAAGAAGATTTCCGGAGAGCCTGTTCCGTCTCCTATCCCTGAAGAGGAAAGAATTATAACCAGAAAGAGCAAATCAAAATGAGCGAAATCTTTTTACAGATTGATGGAAAAGAGGTTAAAGCAAGGGCGGGGATGACCGTTCTGGAGGCGGCCCGAAGTGCCGGGATATCCATACCCACACTCTGTTACCATGAAAAATTGGAACCTTTTGGGGGGTGCCGCCTTTGCATTGTTGAAGCAGAAGTTCGCGGCTGGACAAAGCTCGTTGTTTCCTGCGTTTACCCGGTTGAAAAGAATCTGATCGTAAGAACCAGATCTGAGAAGGTGGATAGAATCCGCAAAATGATTATAGAGCTGTTGATGGCTCACGCACCGGATGCTTTCGAATTGCTGGATTTGGCTAAAGAGTACGGTGCAGACAGAGACCGTTTTGAAAAAGAGGCCTCATTTTGCATTCATTGTGGTCTATGTGTTAGATACTGTGCTGAGGTCAAAAAGAAGAACGCTGTTGGATTTGTTGACAGAGGAATAAGGAAAGAGATCAGTTTCATTCCGGAAATCGCCGCTAAGGAGTGCTGGAACTGCAAAGAATGCTTTCCGCTATGCCCTACATCGGCGCTGCAAGCAGCTTTCGTTTTGACCAAAGCGCTGATATCTCACCCACCTTCCTTCGAATCCGGATCAGAGTGTTAGAGGCGGAGTGAAAATGAATTATAATGTCCTGTTAAATGTTTTTTTTGAGATTTATGAAATTGCTTCTGTCAAAACCGAGATTTTTGAAAAAAGATAGAAGATCGGTGGAGTCCCACCTTACGGAAGTATAAATATCCTTTATTCCTTTATTTTCATAATACTTGAAAATTTCTTCGGCCATTTTTTCGCCGATTCCCTGGCCCATGAACTTCGGGTTGACGCCGATGTTGGCCACCCAGGCGCTGTTAGCAATGCCGAAGCCCCCGATCAGAGTGTAGCTTATCAGGTATCCGACCACTTTCCCGTTCAGCTCGGCCACAAAACTGGCATCTTCTTCCCGCTGGGCCTGTTTCGCAACAATTTTTCTGAAATCATCGATATTTGTTGATTTGGTTATGTTAAGGTATATTTTGCTGATTTCCTCAGCGTCTTTTTTTTTAAGTTTTCTTATAAGTAAATTATCCACGACAGGATTCCTTTTAAATATATGATAAGATTAATCGGTCCTGATTATTTTAACCTGATGGCCGACCCAGTCCGGGGGAAGGTATATCCTTCCGCTGTTACCGCTGAGCTTGACCTCTTTCTCTATCATCTCTTCGCCGTAAATCTCGAATTTTACTTTTGCCTTTTGCTGCACAGAGGTGCCGACATTACTTTTGGATTTTTTTTGGTTCAGCACTTTAAAAAACCCTTTATTTGATGTAACTGTTTCTTGTGAGATATTGATTAAGGAAAAAAAACATAAAAATGCAAATTATTAATTAATTTTTGATATCATCTGAAACGGTTCTGGTCAAGATATAATATATTATACAACTTATCAGAGAATCAGTTGATTTTTTAAATAGCATGATTTAAGTCACTGGCATGAAAGTTGATCTTTAATAGTGATGCCTTTGTAAAAAGTCATATGCGGCCGGATTTGAGATTTTTGTAGAAAAGCAAATTAAGTGAGTATATTTATATTCTTTTCGAGATCATTGATAACTGGGAGTATTTTTTAAGATGAAAAACCTGGCCTTATTCCATGAGATAGCTGAAGACCCTTATGATTATGTAAAAAAGATAAAGAAGGAAAGCGGCAAAAAGATTGTCGGTTTTTTTTGCTCTTATACCCCTGAAGAGATAATTGATGCAGCAGGAGCTCTTCCGTTCAGAATTTTCGGAAGAGGAGGAGATTCCCTTGCCGATGCCCATCTTCAGGCCTACAGTTGCAGCCTGGTCAGGGGCGCGCTTCACGACGCGCTTTCAGGCGGCCTTGATTTCCTTGACGGGACGGTTTTCCCCCATACCTGCGATTCGATACAAAGACTTTCGGATATATGGAGGATAAACGCAAAAACAGGGTTCCATATCGATGTTGTTCTGCCGGTCAAGCTTGATACAAAAAGCTCCGGTGAATACATGGCCGATGTTTTAAGGAAATTCATTCGCGACATTGAAAATGGGTTGGGAGTTGTAATCTCGGAGGATGATCTTAAAGCTTCCGTGATAAAATATAACAGGATAAGAAGTTATCTCGGGAAAATTTACAGGATAAGAAGCGAAAACCCGGCATTGATCGGAAGCGGTGATCTTCATGCAATAGTGAGGGCTTCCATGGTGATGGACAGGGAACACCTTCTTGAAGAACTCACGGAATTTGAAGGATCTCTTCATGGGGGAAAGGCGGCCGGTAAACCAGCAGGCAAAAGAGTCGTGCTTGCAGGCGGGGTCTGTAACCTGCCTGATATCTATTCTATTATTGAAGATTCGGGCGGAACCGTAGTTGGTGATGATTTCTGCACCGGTTCGAGATATTTTGAAGGAGAGATCGGTGTAAACGGCGATCTCGTTGAATCAATAGCGGAAAGATACAGGGAGCGCATAAATTGCCCCGCAAAACATTCGGGGCTTTTTACAAGGGGTGAACATATTGTAAAGATTGTAAAAAAAAGCGGTGCGAAAGGAGTCATCTTTTTATTCCTGAAATTCTGCGACCCCCATTCTTTCGATTACCCATACCTGAAAGATATGCTGGACAAGGAAGGGATCCCGAGCATGCTATTCGAGATTGAAGAGCAGCTTCCGTCCGAAGGACAGTTTAAGACAAGGTGCGAGGCTTTTATTGAAATGTTAAAGGCTTGAACCGAAACAGCGAGCGCTAACCCCGTTGCTTGCGGCGGGGAGCTTCAATAAACTGAGGAGAAGAAAATGACCGGCAACAGCCAGACTCCGGATCCGGAAAAAGAGAAGAGAAAGATAAAATCCGTAAAAAAGATGAAAGAGATCATGACAAATTACTATATGGATGCCAAAACCGCCGAACAGACCGGGAAGAAAGTTGCCTGGATAACAAGCGGCGGTCCGGTTGAGCCTCTGATTGTCATGGATATTATACCCGTATATCCGGAAAATCACGGAGCCATGATAGGAGCCTCCAAGATGGGCGTTGCCCTTTGCGAAAAATCCGAGGAGATGGGCTACTCGAGGGATCTTTGTTCCTATGCCAGAGCCGATATAGCTTGCGCTCCGGTAAACGGGGGGCCCATCGGAGGGTTGCCCAGGCCGGACATGCTTGTATGCTGTAATAACATCTGCGGGACAGTACTGAAATGGTATGAAGTCCAGGCCAGGTATTTCAATGTTCCGCTGTTTATCCTCGACACTCCTTTCAGTCATACCGGGTTTTCCGATGAGGCAAGAAAATATGTGAGAAAACAGGTGGACGAATACATAGATTTTCTGGAGATGGTCTGCAGGAAGAAATGCGATTATGACAGGATGGCTGAAGTCGGGAAGCTTTCAGTGCAGGGGCAGCGACTGTGGCAGGCCGTGCTCGATACGGCTGCGAATAAGCCGGCTCCCATGAGCGCATTCGACGCGTTTTTTCACCTTGCTCTGATAGTCACTCTCCGGGGAACCAGTGTTGTTGTTGACTATTACACCGGGCTGCTTGAGGAGATGAAGGAGAGGATAGCCTCCGGGATCAGTGCCGTTCCGAATGAAAAATACAGGCTTTTATGGGATAACCTTCCCATATGGTACCGGACAAAATGGCTTTCCGAAAAGTTTGCAGCGCACGATGCCTGCCTTGTGGCCGATACATACACTTCGGCCTGGTGCGGATCATTGAAATATATTGATGAAAACGACTTTCTGGGTACAATGGCTGAAGGCTATTCCCGGATATACCTTAATATAGGCGTTGATGAGATGTCTGAGACCGTTATAGAGATGATAGATAAATATGATGTGGATGGGTTTGTCATGCATTCAAACAGAAGCTGTAAGCCTTATTCTCTTGGCCAGTACGATATTCAGCGGATTGTTCAGGAGAAAAGGAAAATTCCGACACTGATGATTGAGGCCGATATGGTTGACGAAAGGAGCTTTTCGGAAAGTCAGATCGAAACAAGAATAGACGCATTCATGGAAGTATTAAAGGCAGGGTGAAGATATATGATTACACTGGGAATTGATGTTGGATCCATAACTGCAAAAGCCGCCCTTGTTAAAAACGGAAAGCTTTTATCAACTGTGGTTATTGTAACGGGCTATAACGCGAGAAATGCCGGTGAAAGCGTTTTCGGAAAAATATTATCTGAAGCGGGTATTGCGAAGTCCGAAATCGGCGGGATAGTTGCAACAGGATACGGCAGAAACAGCGTAACCTTTGCCGGAAAGAGCATAACCGAGATAACTTGCCATGCCGCCGGCGCCCATTTTCTTAATCCTGCAGTCCGGTCCGTGATAG
>JAHJRK010000310.1 GCA_018830925.1 Pseudomonadota bacterium | reverse complement strand
TGATAAAAAATCCTTTTTTTCATAACCGGTCAGGGCTTCTATCTTATCGTCAAAAAATTCCACCGAACCGTCCATATATGCCTTGAAAACAATGTTAGGCAGGTTGTTCACAAGAACCCGGTATTTCTTCTCGCTTTCCCTCAGGGCCTTTTCAGATCGTCTTATTTCAGAAATATCGGTGGCAACGCATAAAAAGCCGCTTACGGTTCCATCCGCTTCCAGCAGCCTGTTGACTGAAAGCATGACCGAAAACCTTTCCCCGTCTTTCCGGATATATGTGCATTCGCGTTCTTTCAGATGCCTTTGGCCTGCCATTTCAAAGAAGACCTCAATCCCTTCGATCTTTCTTCCGCTGTGCCCGCTTAATTCTTCTTCAATTAAATCAAGCTCTGATCTCACATGAAAAATATCGTAGGTCTTTTTACCGATGACATCACGGGAGGAGTATCCGAGAAGCTTTTCCGCTCCCTTGTTGAAAACTATGATAACGCCATCCCTGTCTGCGGCAATAATCGAAATGTGCGATGCGGAATCAAGAACCGCCTTTCTCAAGGAATTTGCGCTCTGAAACCGGTGAAGGATCTTTTCAGTCTCTTCAAACTGCTTTACAACAAGATCGGCTGTTATCTCCGAAGCCTTTCTTGCTGTGCGAATCTCTTCCCTGAAGATACTGTTTTCCTCCTTCAGCAAAAGAAGCTCCCTTTGATAAGTGTTAAATTCAGGATTTAATGTGCCCATACATTCAGTCTTTACAGGTATACGGCATTATTGCCTCTTACAGCATCACTATTATGTTCGAAGAGTTTGTAAAAAGTCTAAAACGCCTTTTTACGTGTCCGTCATATTTCGATAACATGCACCGCACATACAAGGCAGGGATCGAAGGATCTGATAATATGCTCAACCTCAACCGGATTATTAACATCCTTTATTTGTGTTCCGACAAGGGCCTCTTCCCATGGCCCCCTGACATTCCATATATCCCGCGGAGATCCGTTCCACGCTGTTGGAGTTATTATCTGATACTTCTTTATTTTCGAATCCTTTGTCTTTACCCAGTGGCCAAGAGCGCCTCTGGGGGCCTGAACCAGCCCAAAGCCGTCGAATTTTCCGGGTTTTTTCCGGCTCGTGTAAAAGCCTCCTTTATAAAAGGAGATCTCTTTCAGCCATTTATCTAACACCGGAATAATAAAAGCAGGTCTTACAAGCCTTGCGAGCTCTCTTGCAAAAACACTGGGGCCGCTCAGTTTATGAATATCTCTGAAAAGAGGATTTGAAGAGATTATCATTTCGGCAAGAGGGCCTGTCTCGGCAGGTACGCCGTCATAGCGGGGTGCTTTAGTCCATGAATACCTGCGGCCGGTATTTCCGGCGACATAAGGGAAGGTGTTTTCGTTAAAAGGATGTTTTGCTCCGCCGTCTTCATCATAGAAAGAAAAGGAGAGATCTTCGGCAATCTTATCCTGTTCAAAAGATACGATCTCCCCTTTGGAAAAAAAACCCGACGGCAGATAATAACTTCCACCGCTTACAGGCTTAACCGATGTCTGCTCCGGCATTTCATGCGAACCGAAGCTGATATAATTTCCGTGCCCGGCGCCTTTATGATCAAGACCCGCCATTTTTGAAAACCTCATATAAAAACCGAGTTCGCTGTTTTGATGCGACTCGCTTTCATCAAGCCATGCAAAAAGCTCTTGCTCTTTTTTCACTTCAAGAAAACGCTCAATTCCGCATCCGAGAACCCTTTTTTCAAACCAGGCCCTGAAGATACTGAGAAGATGGCGGCATTGAATTATATCGCTTTTTCCCGGAACAGACACAACACCGCCGGGCACCATGAAAGAAGAATGCGGCCACTGCCCTCCCAGTATTGCTACTATCTCAAGCAGTCTTTTGCTCTCACCTATGGTTTGAACCGCTGTTTCGCCTTTAAGAGGCGCGTAGCGTTTTATCGCCTCAGCATACATGAGATCATCTTTGTAACGGGGGTTTGTAAAATCGGGCATAAACATCAGGAATGCGTGTCTTATGTCATTTTGTATCTGCTCAACAATAAGCGTTGCATTTCTTATCCGCTTTGCGTTATCCGGCACTTTGACATCAAATATCATGTCAAGCGCCAGCGCCGCGGCTTTAAGGTGAGAAGTGCTGCATATTCCACAAACCCTCGGTGTTATTACAAGCCCGTCCAAAAGGGCCCGGTCGATCAAAATATTTTCAATGCCCCGGAACATGGTTCCAATGCTCCATGCATCCGTAACAACGCCATCCTCAACCTCAATGCGTATTTCAAGATCTCCTTCAACCCTGTTGACCGGAAAAATATGCTTTGTTCTACCCATTATTGCATCCTTTATATATATTAACGGCCTCGTTTGAAGTCAAAATTCAGATGGCAAAGTAATCCGCCTGAGGCGGACATTATGCAAGGCGCGCGAACCGAAATAGCGAGCGCGTTCTCCGCTACTTGAAGCGGGATTAGCGAGCGAATCTAAAACCGATTAAAATTCCTTACGGTCGAAGACTTACCGCTGCTTGCGGCGGTGAGCTTCAATCTTGAGGGATGAAGCGCAACTTAAGCAACATGGCTTTTTACGAAGCCATCACTCTACTTTTTTTCTCGTTTTAAGCCTCCTGGGAGCAGCAGCGGCAGCCATACTCTTATATGCAAGATAATGCGCCCTGCTCACTCCTTCAGGCAAATCAATAGGTATTCCTTCTATATTTCTTGTTTCAAAAAAAGGATACTGCTGCGGAAAATCGGGGCGCGTGCATCCGAAACAGGGAACTCCAACTCTTGTTTTTGATGAGCGCCTGTTCCACAGAATCTTGTTGCATGACCCCCATGCAAGGGGACCGTGGCATCCCAGATGGAAGAACATGCAGCCTTTTTCGCCGAATTTCTCCTCTTCCACTCTGTATTCATGGTACTCGTTTCTGGAGCATCCTTCATGCACAAGCATTCCATACCATTCGACAGGCGTATTATATTCTCCGAGTCTGACGGTATCTCCTTCCACAAGGGCAGACAAAGTTCCCGTAACTATATCGGGGTGGCAGGGGCAACCCGGAAGGTTTATAACAGGAAATCCGCTTCCCGACACAAAATCATTCCCAAGAAAACCGCCTTTCTCCCGCTTATTAAACTGGGCGCCGGTTGCCTCCACTACATAATCACCTCCTATACCTCCAAAGGCGGCGCAGGTGCCGACAGCTACAACATATCTTGCTTTTTCCGCAAGAGATAAGACTATCTCTTTTTTGGGCCTGCCCGATACTGTATCGAACATGCCGGTTCCGGAAGGTCCGCAGATTATCGAACCCTCAATACATAAAATATCAAGCTCGAGCTCGCTTTTTTCTATCCGCTCAGTCAATTCATTCCGCTCGCTTTGTGTTTTTGAAGAGACTGAAGGATGCCATAAGACTTCAATATCAAGATAATCTAACAATTCAGGTAGATCCGGTGACTCAGAGTTAAAGAGCGACCAGGTGTCGCCACCGCATCCGCCGCATTGCAGCCAGAATAATTTTACAGGCAAGTTCCCTCCTTACAAAACATAACAGAAATAACTTTAATCTATTTTTAATATTATCAATCTTTATGCAGATTTTGCAACGAGAATCATGGGATTATAAGAAAGGAGCATCATTTATCGGGAAGAAATCCGGATGTAGATGGATTGCCTTTTTCAAGAGCCAGCATTCTCATTTTAAGATCCTTTCCGCCGCCGAATCCTCCGCATGAGCCATCGCTTTTAATGACCCTGTGGCATGGAACAACAACTGGAAAAGGGT
>JAHJRK010000034.1 GCA_018830925.1 Pseudomonadota bacterium | reverse complement strand
GCCACACATTGACCGAATCAAGGCGCTCAAAACCTTCTCGGTCTCTACCTTTTTCGACTCGCATTCGGGAGCATCCAACCCATTTTCCTCCTTCAGCCTAACAGCCTACAGTCTATCCACCTGAGCAGTTACTTTGTATCATTTCCCGCAGGCTCTTTTTAGGGGCCGTTACGAAATAACCATTACATTTTTATCAATTTCGTTAGGAGCCATTACACCGGTCACGGCGTACGGCTCCTTATGCCTGTCACGGCTCATGGCCCCTTATGCCGTTCACACATTGTTGCAATGTTACAGTCTTTTTTGACAACGGCTCAATGCCGCGGCGATGAAAGACTTAAAGAGGGGATGAGTCGCCATGGGCCGCGACTTGAATTCCGGGTGGAACTGGCATCCTATAAACCACGGATGATCTTTTATCTCTACAATTTCCACAAGATCGCCGCTTGGGGAAGTTCCGCTGACGGAAAGGCCTTTTGCTTCGAGCCTCTCCTTGAATTCGTTATTGAATTCATACCTGTGCCTGTGGCGCTCTGAAATTTCCCCGGTATCATAAGCGTTATGGGCCAGTGTCCCTTCCCTCAGAACGCATGGATATGCGCCAAGCCTCATTGTTCCGCCTTTTTCCGAAGCAATATCCCGCTTTTGTATCGTTTTGGTCTTTTCATCATACCAGGAGAGCATAAGATATATGACAGGAAAAGGAGTCTTCTCGTCAAACTCGGAGCTGTGAGCTCCTGCCATTCCGGCGACATTACGGGCATATTCTATTACCGCTATCTGCATTCCAAGGCATATTCCGAAATAAGGCACTTTATTCTCCCTGGCGTACCTTGCGGCGCATATTTTCCCCTCGACTCCGCGCGAGCCGAATCCTCCCGGAACCAGTATTCCGTCGGCGTCAGCAAGAATTTTACCGCAGTTACTGCCGTCAATATTCTCCGAATCAACAAAGAAAAGACTGACCCGGCAGTCATTTGAAAATCCGCCGTGATAAAGGGCTTCGTTGAGGCTCTTGTATGATTCTATAAGATTTGTGTATTTCCCGACAACAGCAATCTTTACTGAATATCCGGGATTTTTAATTCTTGTTACAAGATCCTCCCAGGCTTCGAGACGCGGCGCCCTTGTCCATATATTGAGCAGTTCTATGATTTTATCGTCCAGCCCCTCGCTGTGGAATATCAGAGGCACTTCATAAATCGACTCCACGTCTTTTGCGGTTATAACGGCGTCTACACCCACGTTACAGAAAAGAGCAATTTTTGCCTTGATTTCTTTTGAAAGGTACCTGTCGGTTCTGCAAAGAAGTATATCAGGCTGGATGCCTATGCTCCGCAGCTCCTTTACGCTGTGCTGCGTCGGCTTGGTTTTTACCTCTCCGGCTGTCGCTATGTAGGGAACAAGCGTCAGATGGATATAAATAACGTTCTCCTTCCCCGCATCGGTCTTGAATTGTCTTATGGCTTCAAGAAAGGGCAGGCTTTCAATATCCCCTATTGTTCCGCCTATCTCCACAATAACGACATCGACTCCGTCCGCCACCAGTCTGATGCATCTTTTAATCTCTTCTGTGATATGCGGAATAACCTGAACGGTTCCACCCAGGTAATCCCCGCGTCTCTCCTTTGAAATAACAGAATAGTAGATTTTACCGGTGGTAAAGTTATTGTCCATCCCCAATCTACCGCTTGTGAAACGTTCATAGTGACCGAGATCAAGATCGGTTTCAGCGCCGTCGTCTGTAACAAAAACCTCTCCATGCTGAAAAGGATTCATTGTGCCGGGATCTACGTTGATGTACGGGTCGAGTTTCTGTATAGTTACGGAAAGACCGCGGCTTTCCAGAAGCGCCCCTATGGACGCGGAAGCGAGCCCTTTGCCTAAAGAGGAGAGCACTCCGCCCGTCACAAAAATATACTTCGTATCATTACCCATATCATCGCCTCTTAAATCTTGTAGTTTCTTGTTATGATATTTGCCGGCTCAGGAGCCAGAATTCAGGGGTCAGAATCCAGAATAGAAGGAGAACCTTTTTATCCCGGCTCCAGAATTCTGTCTCCTGACTCCTGGCTACTTTCATATAAACTGCTATAGAACCTCTTCCGAAAAGAGAGCTCCTTCTCCCAGCTCTTCTTCAATCCTCATAAGCTGATTATATTTTGCTACTCTGTCGCTCCTCGACATTGACCCTGATTTTATCTGCCCCCCGTTTATTCCGACAACAAGATCGGCAATAAAGGAGTCTTCGGTTTCACCCGATCTGTGAGATATCACGGTTGTATATCCTGCCTGCTTGGCCATTTCGATTGTATCAAGGGTCTCCGTAACCGTCCCTATCTGGTTAAGCTTGATTAGGATTGAGTTTGCTATGCCCTCTTCAATCCCTTTAGCAAATATT
>JAHJRK010000309.1 GCA_018830925.1 Pseudomonadota bacterium | reverse complement strand
GGCTTTAACGACCAGAGGAGCGCCTCTCTTCCGGATGTAAGCTTCAGCCTTTCTGTAGTTTGTAAATACCTCCCCTTCGGAAGTCGGAATGCCGTATTTCATCATTATCGCTTTTGAGAAGGATTTGCTCGATTCTATCTCTGCGGCTCTCATCGAAGCCCCGAAAACCTTCAATCCCTCTTTTTCAAAAAGGTCCGTTATTCCCATGGAAAGGGGAGCTTCCGGGCCGACAATCGTAAGTCCGATCTTTTCCTTCTTTGCGAACTCAAGGAGCTTTTTTATATCATCCGCTTCAATAGGAACGCACAGGGCAAGATCTGCGATACCGGCATTCCCCGGAGCGCAATAGATTTTTTTCACTCTGGGACTTTGAGCTATTTTCCAGATAAGCGCGTGTTCCCTGCCGCCGCTTCCGACTACCAAAACTTTCATAAAGACCTCCTGTCTGAAGTGGTTCGTTGATCGTTGTTAGTGGATCGTACATCGAATATCGAATTTTTTCATTTGCCGCTTGAAACTTGCGTCTTGCAACTATTCACTATCGACTATTCACTGCTTAAATATTCCCTGACCAACCTGTCCGTAATCTCCTGTTTCATCTGCTCAAGCTCCGCCCTTCCCATGCGGGCACCCTTGATGCCGCCGTTTAAAGCTATTTCTGAAAGGTAATATTTCCCGTCTGAAGCGATCAGGATGTCGATGTGGGCATAAGGGAATTTTCCCCTCTCCATTACAGCCCTGCAAAAGCTCTCTTTATCAGCATCAAGGTCAACCGGCCGGCTCATCCCGCCTGCCGACATGTTCTTTCTGAAATTATCGGGATTATGCCTCGCGTACGCTTCCACATAATCTCCTGCCACGATTACCCGGAGATCCGTAAAAAGATCAACATACGGCTGCAATATAAAAGGATGGGGTGATTCCGACATTGAAACAAAACTGTAAAGCGTCTCTATAGAGTCCCACTTTCTTATCCCGTGCCCGCAATGCATCCGGTCTTCTTTTGTAACCACCGGGCCGTTTCCCTCCCTGTTGTACAGGCTGATCGCATCAAGCAGCCTCTTCCTCCTTGAAATCACCATGGTATTCGGAAGCATCCACCTGTTCAAAAGAAGAGTCTGAACGACCTTTGAACCGCTTATGATTTGAGAAAGAGGAGACGGAACACAAAAAACGCCTCTTTCGAGAAGGTCGATTAATAGAAACTGATTCAACCCGCCTGCTGCCGGTTTTCCGACGAATATATCGCCACGGCCCAACTCATCATACCGGTCCAGCAATTCTTTTGGACTTGTTATTATCAATCATTCACCTGTCAAGGCCTTTTTTTTATCCGGCTTCTTATCCCGCCCTTCCATGCCGAGCTCTATCAGCATCTCAAGCAGTCTGCCGAAAGGGATACCGGCCGTTTGAGCCGCTCTGGGCAAAAGACTTGTGGCGGTCATCCCGGGAATGGTGTTTGTTTCAAGAAGATAAATATCCTTTCCGTCAAGAATCATGTCTGTCCTGCTGTATCCCCTGCAAAAAAGCGCCCTGTGAGCCGTTTTCGCATATTCTCTCGCTTTTACTTCCAGGGATTCATCTATACGGGCCGGGCATATCTCTTTGGTTGCCCCGGCGGTATATTTTGCCGTGTAATCAAAAAACTCAAAATTTTTATCCGGAATTATCTCGATGATCGGCAAAGCCTCGAGCTTATCGTTTCCTATTACTGCGCCCGTAATCTCGACACCCTTTATAAAGGCTTCGATCAGAAGAGTATCATCGTAAGTAAACGCCGTCTTTACTGCCTCCATGAAAAATTCTCCCGATTTCACAATCGAAACCCCGATACTTGAACCGCCGGAAACAGGCTTTATAACAAGCGGCATGCCAAGACGTTTTTCGCAGGTTTCAGGGTCAACAGGATCACCTTTTTTAATCACCATATAAGGCGGAACCGGAAGCCCGGATTTCTCATACAGTTGTTTTGCGGCAAGCTTGTTCATGGCGACTGCGCTTCCGAGAACACCCGATCCCTGGTAGGGGATATCGAGGAGATCGAGCAGGCCCTGAACCGTTCCGTCTTCCCCATACCGCCCGTGAAGTATTATAAGCGCTACATCAATATTCTTGGAATCGGAGACAAGGCGTAGAAGATCCGACCGGGGGTCGTAACGGATAACGTCATATTTTGTCTTATCCAGAGCATCATAGACCTGGTCTCCGCTCTTTTTGGAGACCTCGCGCTC
>JAHJRK010000580.1 GCA_018830925.1 Pseudomonadota bacterium | reverse complement strand
TTGCAGCGTACCAATATGTACGCTTCATTCCTCAAGATTCGCGCGCCTTGCATAATGAGCTTTTTACTTTGCCGTCTGAATTTTGACTTACAACAAACACATCAATAATGCCACCGGTGCCGATAATGTAATCTGCCGGAAGGATTTTTGTATTAATTCCGTATTTAAAAAGCAAGAAAGATTTATTTTCTATGAAGAAATAATAATATTTTTATCAGATCCGATAATGCCTTAAAATAATGAATAAATTTTAAATGAGAACCGGGAACGTGTATCCATTCCTCCAAAGGGTATTCTATTACAGATTCTTCTATCCACTTTTTTGACTCATTCCATTTCAACAATTTAAATCTTGCCAATACCTCAACATCAAAAATCCAGTTTGTAATAAATGGCTTTGAGAAAATTATATTCAAATCTTTGTTGTTTTTAAAGATTTTTGCACCGCATTGGGTGTCATATACGGGAACTCCCAGAACAATGCTGGCGCATGCAGCAAATACCCTGCCGAGATAATGCCGGAATGCCTTTCTTTCAATTTTGCGGCCAAGAAGTTTAACGCGGGCGCCAATAACAATCATGGTTTCCGGTTTATCCAGCAAACGGCAAAATGTATTGACAGTGTATAAAGGCGTGGAAAGATCGGCATCGAAGTAACCGATATTCTCAAAATCCATTTCCATGGCTTTCAACATTCCGAACCTGACCGCTTCAGCTTTACCGCAATTTTTCTCAAGGTTCACGAATATAATCCGATCCGGATATGAACAATAAAGACCGCTTATTATCTCACGGGTATTATCGGTGCTGCCGTCATTGACAAAAATAAAATAAACATTGCTGTTTGTGCTTATATAAGCGGCAAATTCTCTGATCCTTATGCGTCCAGATTCGTTATAACATGGAATTATAATTGCCGTTTTTCCCATTATGGACCCATCCAAATGAATAAAATAGGCCGCAGATTTTCGCCGATATCCGCAGACAATTATTCTATTAGCTTTTTTATATTTATCTGCCTCAGGCAGATTTTTCACTCGAATCCTCGAACCCTTTCCGCCTCAGGCGGAGAATCCTCATAGGATCACCAACTAATTTAGAGGTGATCCTATAAGAAAAATATCTCCATCAGAGAAACGGCTATGATTTATCAAACCCCAATTATTAGATATATCTTTAATATCATGAAGATATGGGCGCCAATTCACTTTATTGAGCCAGACAACATAGTTGTTGTCATCCCCCATTGTCTTTTTTTTAAAATTATCAAACCCTTTTACACGGCGGGGAACCCATTCTGCTTTTATTCCGCATAAAATATACAAGGCATCGGGTGCATTGCTGTAAATTTTACCATTTAATGGATTATTTTTTATGTATTTTAAAATTGGCGATAACCGCCAGTTGTTCGAAGAATATCCGGCGCCATTATTTGCAGTGAACATAATATATTGATAAGTATTAGTAATAGGGTACGACCACCAAACAAGGCATAACAAAATAACAGTGTACTTTCCAAAATTTTTAATGCTAACATTTACATTCAACCATTCTGAAGCAACTTCAAGCAGGATGAATATCAGACAGATAGAAATGATATAAACAGGGGCTAAATATCTGTAAGGGATCGGATCAAGCGAGCTGATCGAACTGAGGATGATTACAAATAAGACATATATCAGGAAATAACCGGCCAGAATTAATATCATATTAATTTTACTGCTGGTTTTTTTGTAATATTTGCTTATTGCGATTGAAATAAGAATAAAAAATAAAATTCCGGCAAATATCAGCCGCATGTGAAAAGGTACAAAAGAGGGTATAAACCAGGAGGTTATTACATCAAATGTTTTAGTAATGTTATGTTTAAAAGAATAGGATGAAGTTATTCTCGGGCCAGATATTGTGGATGTTAACATGTAATTGCGTAATAACCATAAAAATAAAGGGGTAAGAGAGATGATTAATAATTTTATTGAATATTTTATTCGCTCAGATACAGGAGTTTTCACTAACAGTAGAATGACGGCAATTGCCGTTGCAACCATTGCAACTCCGATATACCTCTGCAAGCAGGATAGAGCGACAACAACTGAAAGCAGGTAGAAATCTTTTTCCCTTATTTCTATTGAAAACTTTATGAGATATTTTATGAACAGGATACAAAAAAGAGAAAATATAAGCTCTGACCATGCCATGAACGATAGATATAAAATCTGAGTGGAAAAAGACGCAAAAATTGTTCCTGAAATAATCAGAAAGTCAGACTGTAAACACGACCTGAACAATTGCCCCGTACAGAATACAGTTACCCCGAAAACAAATATATTTAATATTCTGGCCCCGATAACAGGATCTATGCCCGGCAGTCCCATGATTCCCAGCAATATCGGATACAATGGCGGCCACAGCGTAAATGGAGTACCGTCAAAAGATAAAAAGCCGTTTCCTTTGATAAGTTCTCTGGAACAGTAAATGTAATTGACCGAATCCGGGGTGATTCCGACACCAAATCGTGAAGTTCCTAATAAAACAACCAGAGCTCCTGCCACGGCCAAAAGTAAAAAATATATATTTATCTTTTCTATTCGCATTTAACTAGGACCCAGATTTTCACCGATACCTGCAGATAACTATTTTCTTAAATTATCAAAAGCCTTACGTTTAAGTTCTGGTTCAGTGCCAAAATCAAGTAGAAGGCAAACTTCAATATCAGTTGCTTTTAGATAATTGCCCCCCCGCCGAAGGTCCGCCGCAGCGGACCTTCGGCGGGGAATGTGGTCGCTGTTTCGGTTCACTTTTCTGCCAACATCAAAATGGATGTTCCGAATGGCAATGATATCCTGGGCAAGAGGAATCTTTCGCTGGAGAATATTGCCGTTAATAAAAGATTTATAAGTCTGGACGGCATACTTACATCAGTTCCACATTCTTTATCATTAATATTATTCAGGCTTCTGATTACTGCAATTACAGGAAATAATAACATATTAAAATAAGTGTGGTATATAATTCTAAACCCTGATACTTGAACAAGCCCCATCAATTGTTTTTTCCCATAACGCCTTTTATGATGTAATGCCACATCATGTTCACTCCATAGAAATTTACAGGATGGAACTGTAATAAGTATCTTTCCTCCCGGATTGAGTCTTTTCCCGACAGATTCAAGGGCACTAAAGTCATCATCTATATGTTCCAGAACGTCCAGCATGCAGATCAGGTCAAAGCCACCTTCAAAAGGAATATCACCAGGAAGAGAACTTTTTGCCACATGACAAAGGCCTCTTTTGTCCGCCATCGCTATCGCTTCGTCATAAATTTCAATTGCATGAATCTTTCCATAATTTGACAGCAATTCAAGGTTTCCGCCTGTTCCGCAACCGACTTCAAGTATTCTTCTTTCCTGTTTAACAGGAAGATAGTTTGACAATATCTTCTTTATAATCATTCTTCTTGAAACAAACCACCAATGGTGGTCTTCATTCAGATACATCTCTGAATAAGTTTCTTTTTCCATATCGCTCTCAATTTGGTGTGAAACTTTAAAGGTATTTATTGTATACACTGTATTCTTAACTATTTACAATATAAAAGCAGTCACCTGCAGAATAAATAAACCGGGGAAAGATTTATTTTCTCAACCCGGTTTTTATTTGAATAAGAATCTACTTAATATTAGCGTGGTACTCCTGCAATGAACGCACCCTGGAATCGCCTTCACGCCTTGCTGCAATACCTTTTGCCGCAGCAACAGCCGCTGCTGTTGTTGTTATATAAGGAACCTTGTACCTTATGGCCGCTTTCCGGATATCCGAACTGTCTTCAGAGCTCTTTCT
>JAHJRK010000308.1 GCA_018830925.1 Pseudomonadota bacterium | reverse complement strand
TCTCAGGGAAATAATCCTTGAAACGGACATATATATTATCAGCGACGAAGTATACGAGCATATAATCTTCGACGGAATTTCTCATGAAAGCATGGCAAGATATACCGATCTGGCCTCCCGGAGTTTCGTCATAAGCTCTTTCGGTAAGACATATCATACAACCGGATGGAAGGTTGGATACTGTCTTGCCCCGAAAAGTCTTTCGGCCGAATTTCAGAAGGTGCACCAGTTCCTGACATTTGCGACCAATACCCCGGTTCAGCACGCATATGCCGAATTTCTCACAAATGACAATGCTTACCTCGGCTTATCCGGATTCTACCAGAAAAAGAGAGACAGATTTCTATCCCTCCTGAAAAACTCGCGTTTTAAACTGGTTCCGTGCCGGGGAACATATTTTCAAATGCTTGACTATTCATCCATATCGGATGAACCGGATATGGTCTTTGCTAAACGTATTACGGTTGAACACGGTGTTGCATCAATTCCCCCGTCGGTATTCTATCACCGTAATGATGACCACAAGACACTTCGCTTTTGTTTCGCGAAAAAAGACGAAACACTCGAAAAGGCAGCAGAAAAATTATGCGGGATTTAAAGGTTACACTTATACAGACCTCCCTTTTCTGGGAGAATATCGAATCGAACCTCTGTCTATTCGATGAAAAGATAGACGGCATAAGGGATGAAACGGATCTTATCGTTCTTCCTGAAATGTTCACCACAGGATTCAGTATGAATGCTGAAAAGCTTGCTCAGGAGATGGACGGTAAATCGGCGGTATGGCTGAGAGAAAAATCCCGCAGCAAACAGACCGATATAATAGGCAGCATGATTATCAGGGAGAACGGGAAATATTTCAACCGCCTCTTATGGGCAAAGCCGGACGGAACCCTTTTCCATTACGACAAAAGGCATCTCTTCAGGATGACCGGAGAAGAGAAGGTTTACAGCGGGGGAGATAAGAATATTACGGTTGAATTGAAAGATTGGAGAATCAGGCCGTTTATCTGCTACGATTTGAGATTTCCTTGCTGGACAAGGAATATCAACAACTCCTATGATGTTGCGATATTTATCGCAAACTGGCCTGAAAAGCGCACCTCACACTGGAAAACCCTTCTTCTTGCAAGGGCGATAGAAAATCAGTGTTACGTCATAGGTGTAAACCGGGTGGGAGAAGACGGAAACGGATATTATCACAGCGGGGATTCCTCCGTAATCGATCCTGCCGGAAATATCATTTTCGGGAAACAGGACGAAGAATCTGTTTACACTGCTTCACTCTCCTATCCGGTTTTACAGGAATACCGCAAATCCTTTCCGGCCTGGATGGATGCGGATTGAAATGATCGGAACCGAACTTGAGAGAAAAATCTTACACGGCCTTGCCCTCGAATGGGAAAACGCCCTCTACCTTCTTGATTCGAAATACCGCGAACTGATCCGTATGCCAGCGTTCGGCCTGAAAGATATGAAAAGAAGGCTGGGATACTGGTCAGGCGAAAAGAAAGAGATCTGCATAAACCGGGAATTTGCATTATCCGGCAACTGGGATTCTGTAAGGAGAATATTTCTTCATGAAATGGCTCATCAGCTTGCCCAACAGGCTTTCGGCGCTGAAGCCGAAACTCCGCACGGTCCTTTGTTCAGGAAAGCCTGTTATCTCTTAAGGGCTGATTACAGGGCTTCTGAAGATTATATCCCCGATGTGGAAAATTCTGTAATAATGCAGCGGATCAGGAAACTTTTTGCCCTCGCAGAGAGCAGTAACAGGAATGAAGCTGAATCTGCCATGCGAAAAGCTCATGAGCTGTCGGCAAAACACAATATCGATATCCTTTCTAAAAACACTTCAAGGAATTTCATAAGCGTGTTCGCCGGAACTCCGGCTCTCAGACATCCGCGGGAAGAATATGATCTCGCACAGCTATTAAGGGAATATTATTTTGTCTGGACAATCTGGGTACTGGCATATGTCATTGAAAAAGAAAAAATGGGACGCGTTCTTGAATTAAGCGGGACCCCCGATAACATATCAATAGCCTCTTATGTCTATGATTTTATAAGACGCTACATTGAAAACCAGTGGGTTGAATACAACAGGAAGATCCAGCTGAACCGTTACCGGAAGACAGATTTTGCATCAGGCATAATAAGAGGTTTTACCGGAAAATTGAAATCAAACAGCCGGATCAAATCTCATGCAGTATATGGGCTGATTAAAGCAGATGACCCCCAGCTGAAAGAATATGCGAAATACAGGTATCCGCATACAGTAACATTTTCGAGGAAAGGCTCAGGCTGCGACAGGAATGTTCTTCGGGACGGAATAAATATCGGAAAAGAGCTTGTGATCTCAAAAGGGATAACAAAAACTGACGGAAACAAAAGATTTCTTCTGGGATGCAGTGAGTAACAAATCGCTATAATTTGCCGGATCCAAGTATCGCTCTTGCGATTGCAAGGTCTTCAGGTGTTGTAATCTTGATGTTCTCTATGCTGCCTCTTATTATTTTGACTTTTTCTCCTATCCTTTCCACCAGAGATGCGTCATCTGTTCCTTTAAATCCTTCTTTTCTTGCTCTGTCGTGGGCTTTTTTTATAAGGCTGTAGTCAAAAGCCTGTGGTGTCTGGGCAAGCCATACGGAATCTCTTTCAAGGGTTTTTTTGATATATCCGGAACCGTCTGCAAGCTTTAATGTGTCGGATACCGGCAGGCCAAGGATGCATGCCCCATGCAAAACAGCCTCTCTAATGCATTCCTCAATGCTTGAAGGGTTCACAAAGGGACGGACTCCGTCGTGTATTACGACCGTACTTACTTTCTCATCCACAGCCAGAAGGCCGTTATAGACTGAATCCTGCCTTTTTAAACCGCCTGCAACAGGAGTGACTTTTTTTTGTATACCGGCGGGATTGATTATTTTCTCCAAGCAGAACCCGATGTCACCGGAGGGAACAACCAGAATAATTTCATCGATTAAAGAACACTTATCAAATGCTTTAAGTGTAATTGAAAGCAAAGGAACTCCCTCAAGCTCAAGATACTGCTTAAGGGTCGTACATTTCATTCTAACGCCTTTTCCTGCGGCCACTATAACTGCATAAACCATC
>JAHJRK010000307.1 GCA_018830925.1 Pseudomonadota bacterium | reverse complement strand
CATCCTGTTCTTTGTGTCGGTTGTGATTTATTCTTTAAGCCTGCATCAGAGGCATTATGTTTTTGACAGCATCCTGTCCGCTTTTTTCCTGACAATATGCTACCTGTATTACAATAATTTGAAGTTTGATACCGCTTCTTTCATTTTCATAGGAATCGGGATGAGCATGCACGAGCTTGGAAGATTCGGATTCTACGGAATGCAGTTCTTTGGAATCAACTGGGATATCTACACCCATGCCGCAATCTCTTTTGCAATGGCAATAATCCTTTATAATGCCTTACTCACCAGAATAAGACTTGACAGAAAATGGATTTGCCTGATTATTTTCCTGCTGACGATAGGTATTGCCCTGATAGGGGAATTTATCGAGTTTGGCGGGACCATATTTCTCAAAGACGGACAGGGATTACTAGGGCTGGAAAGCGAGGCCGGTCCTTTCAGTAATGTGAGCATCGATTACTGGGATACCATGAGCGATCTGGCCATGAATGCCCTCGGCGGCATCCTCGGGATACTCTATTCAGCACTTTTAAACCGGAAGGTTTGACGGGCGTTTTTTTATAAAACATTACCGCCTTAATGGAATAGACTCAATAGCCGGCAACCCGAATATTCCTGTCATTCTCTCCTTGACACGAAAAGGCGCTTTCTCTAAACTCTGACGCTGTTTGGAAATATTTACACCCTTTTACGAAAGCTGATATCATGGATTATTTGCTTGAAATTAAAAGTCTTGTTAAAAAATATAAGGAAGTTGTTGCTGTAGATGACATCAGCTTTTCAATCCGGCAGGGAATCTGTTTCGGCCTGCTTGGCCCGAACGGAGCGGGAAAAACCACAACAATTGAAATGATTGAAGATATTATTCCCTCTACTTCAGGAGAAATTCTTTATAAAGGCAAACATCGATCATCATCTTTTAAACAGGAGGTTGGAATCCAATTTCAGCAGACGGCCCTTCTTTCATCTCTGACCCTGCGCGAAACATTGAAAACATTCCACAGCTTATACAATGACCCTGCAGATATTGAAGAGATAATCGATATATGCAATTTAAGAGATATCGAAAAAAGGATGAACGACAAGATCTCCGGAGGCCAGAGACAGCGCCTCATGCTTGCCCTTGCAATGATCAATAAACCTGAACTCTTATTTCTGGACGAGCCGTCAACAGGCCTTGATCCCCAGGCAAGACGCAATCTATGGAGCATAGTTCAAAAAATCAAAGATAAAGGCGATACCGTCATTTTAACAACGCATTACATGGAAGAGGCACAGCACCTGTGCGATGAAATTGCAATAATGGACAACGGGAAGATAATCGCCCAGGGAACCCCCCATCAGCTTATAAAGGAGCATTGTGAAGGAGTTACCGTAATTCTTCCAAAAAACAGCGTAAAAATTCCGCTGTCACAGCTTCCTTTCCGATTCCGGGAGATAAACGGGAGGATTGAAATAAGGACAAACGACATCAATTCCTGCCTCAACAGGCTGCTGTCTGAACATATTGATTTAACCGAAATGGTAGTCCGTTCTCCGAATCTTGAAAACGTATTTTTAAACCTGACGGGAAAGCAGTTGAGAGATTAGATATGAGCTTTAAAAGACTTTGGGCGATGTTTTGCGCCAGAAATCTTGAATTTTTCAGAGACAGATCGGCTCTTGGCTGGAACTTTCTCTTTCCTTTTTTAATAGTAGCCGGCTTTGGAATGATTTTTGGCGGAAAAGATTATACGGAATATAAAGTAGGCGTTTTCCCGTCTCAGCATGAAACCGTATCAGTCAGCAAGATCGATCTTCCAGAAGGATTCAGAGAAACCCTCCATATCAAATTTATAGGATTTAAATCATTTGAAGACGGAATAGAAAAACTCAAACATCATAAAATTGATTTTCTTGTAAAGGCCGGATCACCGGAAAATGAATACTGGGTGACCGACAGTTCTCCAAAAGGATATATAATAGAAAAGCTCTTCAAGGGCAGCCTTCTTCCGGACGGCAAAGTCGTTGCCGGAAAAAGGGAGATCAAAGGAAAGGAGATAAAATACATAGACTGGCTCTTCCCCGGAATTCTTGCAATGAACATGATGTTCAGCGCCCTCTGGGGAGTCGGATATGTCGTAGTCCGCTACCGTAAAATAGGAGTATTAAAACGCCTGAATGCAACTCCTCTGACCGCTTTCGAATATCTTTCAGCCCAGATTCTCTCACGCATATTCATCCTCATGTTTACCATTGCCATCGTCTGGATCGGATGCAGTTTCATATTCTCCTTCAGGGTGGAAGGATCTTATTTTGACCTTTTCGTCATTTTCCTTGCAGGAGGTGTATGCCTCAGCGCGTACGGGCTTGTTGTCGCGGCAAGAGGAACAAGTGAAGAATTTACAAGCGGCGTCGTAAATTTTATTTCCTGGCCCATGATGTTTTTATCTGAAGTCTGGTTTTCCCTCGAAGGATCATCGCGCTGGGTAAAATTAGTCGCGCAACTCTTTCCTTTAACCCACATGCTTACGGCCGTCCGGAAGGTTATGAACGACGGCGCCACACTCGCCGATGTAACCCCGGAACTCGCCGTTCTCGTTTTCATGACGGCAATCTCCATTGCTGTCGGAGCCGCACTTTTTTCCTGGAACAAGTAGACAAATTTTCACCCTCATTCGTCTATGGAGTTAAAAAGCCACGAAAGGAGGGCAATATGAAAAATCTTGCATTATTTGTTTTAGTTGTAATGGTGATTGGTCTTGCCGGAGCAGGTGAATCTCTGGCAGGAAAAAACGAAAAAGGTGATTCAAGGCATAATGACAGGATCGAAAATGACAGGGAAATGCGCGATGGTCATCTTTCCCGCCGTGAAAGAATCAGGATTGAGCACAGGCAGGATCTGGCAAACAGGCATATTGACCGGATGAGGCATAATGATAAGAGCAGGTACGACCTGAACTATTATGATGATGATATTTCATTCAGGAAAAGCGCGGTGGTAATTCCGATTCTTCTTCCGCCATTTCCGCCTCCCCCTCTTATTTTTCCGGGGATGCATATACGGATCTTCTCTTCCAGATAAAATATGGACTTATGCCGGGGGAACGGTTATTATCAGGCATGTCGGAACAACATCAAAATATATATCCGTCCCCCGGCAGCGCCGGTAGAGCTTCTGAAGCTCAAACAGTTTTACTGGCACAAAAAGCCGTTTCGGGAAATTCCCATGCCTTTAATCAGCTGGCCGATCTTTATTATAACAAAATTTTCAGGCTGGTCTATTACCGGATTAAATATAAAATGGATGCGGAAGACCTTACACAGGAAATTTTTGCCCAGGCTTTCAGAAACCTCAACAGCCTTAAGGAAGTTGAAAAGTTTAAAAGCTGGCTTTTTTCCATAGCAATAAACAAGGTTAAAGATTTTAAAAGAAAAAAACAGTTTACTTCACTGTTCGGCATTTTATCAGACAGGAGTATTAAAGACGAACAGAAGCCTGATACTGAGCCAGACAGCAAACCGGATGCAAATCCGCTTTATAATGTTATGAGGCAAAACTTCTGGAGACAGTTTGAAGAAGTTCTCAACAGGCTCTCATATCTTGAAAAGGAAGTTTTTTTATTAAGATTTCTCGATCAACTGGGAATAAACGAAATATCGGTCACTCTTAATAAAAATGAAAGCACCGTGAAGACTCATCTTTACAGGGCGCTTAAAAAATTAAAATATGATGATTCTGTTAAAAGGCTTTTGAAGGAGAGTATGCCGTGAAAATCAATAATGATGCTCATCTTACAGAGGATCGGATAATAAGGTCTGTTGTGGACAAATCGGAGCTTTTGTCTTCCGAAAAAGAGCATCTGTTAAATTGCTCCGGATGCAGTTCTGCCTTTGAGGGCTTTGAAAATGATCTCAAGCAGCTTGGCAAAATTGCCGAGCTGTCGGTTCCGGCGCCAAAGAGGCGCTTCATTGCTCATGCGAAAAAAACGGAAAGAAACTTTCCCCGGGTTTTCGGGCTCCGAACATCTCTTGCTGCGGCAATTACACTTCTTTTTTTTGTAATTACATTACATTCCGACTCCATGAAATCTTTATTTGATGCGAAAACAGGTTCGTCCATCGACGAACTTTATTCTGACGATTTATTTATAACGGAAATAAACTCGCTTGTCGAAAACGCTCTTCCACATAGATATACAAACATTTATATGGAAGCAGGTCCGGATTATGACGACGACTTTATGGATTTTATTATTCCATCATATGGTAATGATACAATATCGGGAGAGGGAGAAGGAGGGCTATTAT
>JAHJRK010000306.1 GCA_018830925.1 Pseudomonadota bacterium | reverse complement strand
TGGATATGGGCTTTTTCGGGCATCAGCCAGTTTTCAGACCCCTGCTCAACATTCATATATGTCAGTTTCACCAGGGCCTTTGTGCCTTTGAACGAATGGTTTTCCACTTGCAGTATCCGCCTGGGGTTACCCCCAATCCACACATTGTAAAACCTTACGCGGGTTTCGCTTTCGCCGGGTTCCACTTTGTATAACTCTGCCTGCATGTCTTCCAGATTCACAGTTTGTATGAAGGTGATCCGGTTTTTCTCCGGATTGAACTGGAAAGGATCGAAAAAACCGCTGTTGCGGGGAATCGGCGCAAAACTCTTCGTTGCGATATGAAACTTGTCCGGTCTCTTGAAATAGAGATCAGCCGCAAAATCGGGCATTCTGAAACCCGGTATCATTACTTTGGCTTGTATTTTTACGGTGTAATCGCTTAAGCTCTGATATGGTTTTATTATCGCTTGAAAAACCTGCTCAGGAGTGGATTCCTGCTTCACTTCCGACTTTTCCTGGGCTGATACCGGTATAGAAATAAACAGGGTCAATGCCAATATAATGAGCCCTTTGCATAACACCCTTCTTTGCCCGATTACTGTGTCAATGGCGTATTTCATTTACGAAAGAATATCCTTTCTGGAAAAATAGACAACTGCCGCAAGAAAAAAAGTGATCATGAAGCCGGCAAGGATGGCGATGTTCATACGGATGACATCCCAGGGAACCGGATCATCAAAAACTTTTTGCCAGGCATCAAAATAGTTGACAAAGAGATAGGGGCGGATGGCCTGGAACAGGTCGAACGGCAGAGAAATTATAATAATACTTATAATGATGACAGCCATGGTTGCAATTATGGGTCCGATCGGGTTGTCTGTGAAGGCGGAGAAGAGAAAACAGAGCGAGGAGACGACAAACATCGCAAGGGTGGCCAACCCGTAGGCCATTAGAAAGAGATATGGCAGCCGGGCTTCCTGTATGACAAGAATGCCCTTGCGGAGGACAAGCAAATCACCACCGCCGAAAGCCCAAAGAGAGAGACTTATAGTCAGTCCGCCGATAAAAAGTACCATAACGGCTGTATAAATAAGTGTGACAATAAACTTGGCTGTAATGATTCTGGTTCTTGAAACCGAGTGCGTGAGCAGAAAACGGAAAGTTCCTGCATTACCTTCACCCGCGATCTGGTCTCCGGCAACGATGGTCAAAACGACAGGGACATGCACCCAGAGGGCGCCCATGAAGAAGAAGCCGAAAAACCATCCGTTGAGAACGTTGCCGCCGATGATAAAATCATTCTGGAGGAGGGAAAGCAAATGCCTTTTAAAAGAATCCTGCCCGCCCAGTTTCAGTCCGGTCACTACCAGGGGAACGATGATGCCAAAAGCGATAAAGCCGATATAGGTCCGCCACCGGGTAAAGGTCTTAATCAGCTCAAACCATATCAGACGAATCATGGGTTGTCTGCTCCCTCATCTTTTATAAAAAAAACCATTAAGCCTCGTGCCCCTCGATAAGGTTAAGGAAATAGGTCTCAAGTGTACGCTGCGGTATCATGGCGCTGACATTGAAGCCGGCATTAACCAGAAGCCTGTTAAGCTCCGGGATGCGTTCCTGATCCAGCTCGACATTAATGCCGCCGCCGTCACCGTGGATTCTCGCAGAGCTGTAAGACTCGTTTGTTTTAAGAAATTGCATGGCTTCAGCAGGACGGTCTGTTTTAATCAGTACTTCAGACGGACCCTGTTTCAACAGGTCGTGGACGCTGCCTCCCACACGAAGCCTGCCATGGTGAATTATGGCCATCCGGGTTGCAATCATCTCAACCTCATACAACAGGTGGGAGGATAATAAAACTGTTACCCCCCGTTCGCGGGATAATTCCAGTATAAGCTCACGCACCTCTTTCATTCCCTGCGGATCGAGGCCGGTAGTCGGTTCGTCAAGAATAATGAGCTGCGGTTCTTTCAGCAGGATCAGGGCAAGTCCAAGGCGCTGGTTCATACCGTGTGAATATGTTCTAACCGGGTCGCCGGCTCTGTCTGCAAGCCCGACCCGTTCCAGATATTCCATGATTTTGCGGCGGGCTACAGGCTTTTGCAGTCCCCCAAGGATTTCCATATTGCGCAATGCGGACAGGTGGCCATAAAATGCCGGCTTTTCAACAACAGCACCCACTCTCTCCAAAGCTCTGTGTCCGGCTTCTTTCAGGGATGCCCCGAAAATTTCGACATCTCCTTCGGTGGGGAATATGAGATGTAGAATCATGCGGATAGTTGTGCTTTTCCCTGCACCGTTGGGACCGAGAAAGCCGAATATTTCACCCTGTCTGACCTCGATATTCAGATGATCAACTGCCAGTCTGTTTTTGTAGCGCTTTGTCAGATTTATGGTGCGCAGAATAATGTCGGTCATGGCTTTGGAGGGCGCTCTCCTTTCTGCATTTTCTTGATCATTATAATTGCAACATACACTGAAAAAATAACCTGCGCAAAGTTTTTTACGCTTAAATGAATTTTCAATGGGGCAGCAAAAGTCTTCGAATAATCTTCCCCGGAAAGGTCTCAACCGCCTTGAGCGCCCCTTCGGGGCAGACCTCGATGCAGCAGTAGCACCTGATGCATCTGTCGTAATCAAAAGATACCTTCTCCTTATCGTGCGAAATTGCTTCCGCGGGACAGTATTTCCAGCATTCTCCGCACAATTTGCATAAATTTTTATCCGCTGCGGGTCTTTGAACAAGATGCTTGCGGAGAATCCTGTGAATCGGCCTGGGCCCGAATGTGAGCGGATCCTGGATCGGAAGAACAAAATCATTTATGACTTCATAATCGCCGGTAACATCAACATTATAATCGGTCAATTCGAGCTCTTTTGCTGCCTTGTTTGTGGGAAGCCTGTCCGGATCTGCCCCGAGCATCCTGCATATGGCAACATCAAC
>JAHJRK010000305.1 GCA_018830925.1 Pseudomonadota bacterium | reverse complement strand
CTCCTTAAGCCGAATGTGGTTGTAGCACATCAGGAACTATTTCCCCACGCATTTACGCGCAAAGAGTTTCTGGACGGTGTGATTTCAGCGACAAAGGCGATGGCTGAAGATGTTACGGAAATCGCCGTCGGTGAGCGATCCGGTATCACTATTCCAACGCGGTACAATTTCAAAAACGCGGGATATTTTGAGGTCATTAAAAAACACGGAATCAAGACCCATTATTTTGACGAGGTGAAACAAGTTCCCGTTAGTTTGAAAAGAAAAGAAAGACTGCGGGATACGATCTTTGTGCCAAAGCCGGTTGCGCAGGCCGATTTTCTCATTAACCTGCCCAAATTCAAAGGCCATCCGTGGTGCAGGCTTACGCTGAGCCTCAAGAACTTTATCGGCATTCAGGATGACAGGCACCGTCTGGTGGATCACAACAGCTTCCTGGAGCGTAAGATTGCAGACCTTCAGGAGGTGATCCAGCCAAAATTTATTGCCATCGATGCCATCACAGCCGGGCAGAAAATGATGCTTACCCCCACTCCTTTTGACATGGGGGCCATCGTCATGGGAACGAATTCATGCGCCGTTGATACGGTAGGCTGTCACATGGTGCACGTTGACCCCAAGGACCTGATTCACTTAAGGCATGCTTCTGAAAGGGGGTTTGGTCCAATGAACCTTGATGAGATCGATGTTTCCGGAGATTTTCCACTTGAGGAGGTTCGGGAAAAAACCCGGAATTTTCAATTCTGTATGGAGAATATTGAACACTACTTCGGAGAAGAGAGCAATTTAAGATGCAAGGTAGGGGCATTTCCGGAAGCGCACTCCGCCGACTATTGCTGGGGCGGCTGCCCTGGATCTCTCCAGGAGGCGATGCACATTTTCAGGGCGTTCTATCCGAATGTTGAAAAAGACATGGGAAAAATCCTGTATGTGGTGGGCCGGGTTGAGGGCCCACTGGACCTGAAGGAAGGCGAGAAGGTGATATTTGCAGGGGGTTGCACCAGTTGGAAGGGAACGATTGACGGAAAAGATGTCACCATTGAAAGCAGCTATAAAAAGACCCGGGAAGTGGATGAAAGAAAAACCAGATCAAACGACATGCTTTTAAAGACAACTCAAACGCTTTTGAATTGTCTGAAAAACGGAAGCTCCCGTTATATCCATGTCAAAGGGTGTCCCATTTCCGTGGCAGACCATGTACATTATCTTTCGGCAGCAGCAAAAATCAAAAATGTCAATTTCGACCACAGGCTTTTCATTCCCGTTAATATTGCCTACTGGCAAATGCGCGCTAACCGCTTCTTGAGCCGGTTTTTCGGATAGGGGGTCCTTCTTCTTTTGCCCTGATCGATAATCTGGCGAAGCCGGCCTCCCGCAATGGTCTTCTGGATTTCTGTAAGCTTCCAGTTTGAGCTGTTCGTAATTTAAAGACTCCGGCTTTGCCGGAGGTATATGCCTTAAAAGGTTCATATGCCCGGATTGAAAATTTATACAGGCAACCGCCTGGAAATTCTTGCTGAAAAACTTGCCGGGATCATTGGAATACCGGTTCCGGGCCTCTCTGCTTTCCCTCTTTCCCGGGAGATTATCATTGTCCAGAGCAAGGGAATGGAGCGGTGGATTTCCATGGAGATTGCAAGGCATAACGGGGTTTGTGCAAATTGCAGTTTTCCTTTTCCGAATTCATTTCTTAACGAAATATTGAAGCTTTTGTTCCCCGACATGCCCGATTCTTCTCTTTTTGATCCGGATGTCATGACATTCAGGCTCATGAAGATACTTCCCGCCCGTCTCGGTAAGGCCGGTTTTGAAAGTTTGACAAGATACCTGAAAGATGACACAGGCAAGTTGAAGCTCTTTCAGCTTTCTGAAAGGATATCCGGTTTATTTGACCAGTACATTGTTTTCAGGCCTGACATGATTTTTCTGTGGGAGGAGGGCGGGGAAGTAAAAGAAGAACCCCACACATGGCAGGCGGAACTTTGGCGTGAACTTGCCCGCGGAAATGAAAAATATCACAAGGCTTATCTGCAAAGGGCGCTAATCCAAAAAATCAGAAAACTCAAATCAAGTCCGGATGGTCTCTGCGAGCGAATATCCGTTTTCGGAATATCTTCCCTTCCGCGTTTTCATATGCAGGTTATCGAAGAATTATCCCGCATCATCGAAGTCAACATGTTTCTTTTGAATCCATGCAGGGAGTACTGGGCCGACACACTGACTGACAAAAATGCGGGGAAGATCAGGGCGAAATACGCGCGGAAATTATCAGGTGAAGAAGATCTCCATCTTGAAATGGGAAACCGGCTCTTGTCATCCATGGGAGAGCTTGGCAGGATATTCATCGATTATGTAATTTCCGCGGAACATGAACTTATTGAAGAGTTTGAAGAAGAAGAATGCCGCGATCTGCTGTCGTGCATTCGGTCGGATATTTTGAATTTAAACGATAGAAATATTACGGATAAACCCGGCTTCCCGGTTGCTGAAGCGCCTGATTCTTCATTGCAGTTTCATTCATGTCACAGTCCCATGAGGGAAACCGAAGCGCTCTATGATAATCTTCTTGCAATGTTTGAAGATGACCCTGAACTTCTGCCTAATGATATTATTGTCATGGCTCCGGATATAGGCCTTTATGTTCCTTTTGTTCATGCCGTCTTCGATTCGCCTGGAAACGGTGAGCCGCGTATTCCGTTTTCGGTGTCGGACAGAAGTGTCAGAAAAGAGAGCGGGGTGATTGAAGGTTTTTTGTCGATACTCGATTTAAAAGAGAGCAGGTTCAGAGTTTCACAGGTCGGCTCCATTTTGGAGTATCCGGGTATAACGGAAAGGTTCGGACTTTCGGAAAGTGATGTCGGAAAAATCAGAGGCTGGGTTAAAGATGTTCGTATAAGGTGGGGGCTTGACGGGGACGAAAAAATCACCCTGGGACTTCCCGGGATTAGCGAAAACACATGGAGAGCCGGGATAGAAAGGCTGCTCCTTGGTTATGCCATGCCTTGTGACGACGGTAAAATGTTTTCAGGAATTCTTCCTTTTGACGGAATCGAAGGTACCGATGCACAGGTTCTCGGAAGATTCCTTGAATTTCTCGATAAAATCTTTCTTTCAACAAAATCGCTTGAAGGTTCCCGGAGAATGAATGAATGGCATTCTGTTCTTACGGGAATCCTGGATGCTTTTTTTATTTCGGATGATGAAACACAGCTGCATGTTCAGTTTATCCGAAAAGTCCTTTGCGGCATGCTGAATGATTCGGATGTGTCCGGATATGACGGAGAACTGGGAATAGAGGTCGTCAAATATCGCATAACAAAAGAGCTTGGTCATGAAAGCAGTGTTTCGGGATTTATGACGGGAGGCGTTACT
>JAHJRK010000304.1 GCA_018830925.1 Pseudomonadota bacterium | reverse complement strand
GCATGTTCTGGAACGGTGTTTCCTTTTTAATACCTTCTTCGCTGTTTTGGCCCGGTCTTTACTGGTCCTGCGGGCGAGTGCCTGAGTTAAAGCCGAATGCCCATGCCGGCCTATAAATTAGTTATGCAAAAGTCCCGATTACTGGATAGCATGAGTCTGAAAGTTTCGTTAATGAATTGGGGGAAAGAATCCGTCTGGGTTGTATTGGGTCAGGTGATCTCGTTTATCGGGGTCTTGCTTGGGGTTCGTCTGTTGACTTCGATGCTTTCACCGGAGATTTACGGAGAGCTTGCTCTGTGCATTAGCGTGGTGATGCTGGTTTTTTATATAGTTGGCGAAACCTTTTCCGAGCTGACAATGCGATTCTTTACTCCGGCACGCGAACAGGGGTGGTTGGCCGATTTTTATCATGGGGTTCGGACTTATTTTTTCAAGATCATAGCATTTGTTTTTGTTATGGGCCTGTTGATACTTCTGGTGTTGGCTCTTACCGGAAATATAAAGTTGGTCGCCGTCGGTGTTCCTATTCTGCTGTTTTCCATGTTCAGCTCCGCAAACGGATTGATGGAAGGCATTCGCAACGGAGCCCGCGACCGGAAAGTGGTTGCCTTTAATCAGGCGTTGTTTCAATGGTTGCGTTTTCTACTGGCGGCGCTGTTTATCTGGCTGGCCGGAGCATCTGCTGCCGTTGCTCTATGGGGTTATGCGTTTGCATCACTGCTTGTAGTAATTTCGCAGATATGTTTTCTCCGTCGCGCGGAGTTTTATCCTGCAATGCAGTTGAAAAGGAATCCTGAGAAAGGTTTTCAATATGTCAGCACTATGCTTAATTATGCCCGTCCTTTTCTGGTTATGGGGGGGTTCACCTGGTTGCTCTCGTTTGCCGATCGTTGGGCGCTGAGCCTTTTTTGTCCTATGAGTGAAGTAGGTTATTACGCGGCGCTATATCAGGTTGGATATTTTCCGATGATTTTTGCATCCCGCATATTACTCCAATTGGTTTCTCCGGTACTTTATGAACGGGCGGGCGGTAATGATTATTACGGACATATGGACGGTCTTAATCGTTTTAACAGACGCCTGACGCTTCTTGTGCTTGGACTGAGTTTTGTATTATGGATTATGCTGCATCAGATACATAAGCCTTTGTTCGCTCTTTTTGTGGCTCAGGATTATCAAAGTGTGTCTTATCTTCTTCCGTGGACCGTCCTTTCCGCAGGTATTTATTCCGCCGGGAGTATTCCCCTGGTTTCAGTATTGAGCAGGTTTGAAAGCGGACGCATACTGCCGATGAAAATTGTTACTACCCTGCTGGGGGTGATATGCTACATTACCGGGGCGTATTTTTACAAGCTGGAAGGTCTTGTGTTTGGAAGCCTAATTTTTTCCTTTATTTATCTGATATGTGCTTATAGACTAAATATTAAATGAGGATCATCTACAAAAGAGTTGGTTATTTTATGAGGGGGTCAAAGATTCCTTGAACCCTTTTCTTCAACACATTGAAACCGGATAAGAATTTGACGGCAAGGACGAATTTTTGAAAAAAAAGGTCTGTTTCGTTGTCTCCAGTGCCATGACGGTAAACGCTTTCTTGAGGGAACCGATCATGCGGCTGAGTGAACTGTACGATGTTAATGTGGTGCTCAAACTCAACCCGGAAGAATCCTTGCCAGACCTTGAAGGTTCTTCAAATATTTTCCCGGTAAGAATAGAACGCAAAATTTCGCCGTGGCGGGATTTCCTGGCCATTTGTCAGATGGTTCGGTTGTTTCGCCGTTATCGATTCCAACTGGTCCATTCGGTTACTCCTAAAGCAGGATTGCTGGCAATGACATCGGCATTTATAGCAGGAGTGAGTGTCAGGATTCACACGTTTACCGGACAGGTATGGGCGACACGCACAGGTTTAAGTCGATGGTTGTTGAAAAATGCGGACCGATTGATTGGATGGTTGGCCACAGACGCTCTGGTGGACAGCGCTTCACAGCGCCGCTTTTTGCTCGACGAAGGCGTGCTCTTAGAATCCAAATCCGATGTTCTGGCACAAGGATCCATCTCAGGTGTTGACACTTCTCGCTTTAAGCCAGATGAAACGGCAAGGACCAAAATCCGCATCGCTCTCTCCATTCCGAAAGAGGATATCGTTTTTCTTTATCTGGGAAGACTAAACCGGGACAAGGGCTTGCTCGACCTGGCTTCAGCCTTTGCCGGCATTGATAATGCCGGGGCGCATCTTT
>JAHJRK010000303.1 GCA_018830925.1 Pseudomonadota bacterium | reverse complement strand
ATCAAGCCAGATATGAGGATTGGCAAATGTTTCTTCAGAATGCGGCTTACCGGCTTTTTCATCATGATGGTGTTCTTTTTCATGGATAAGGTCAACTCCATCCGACAGCACAACCTTCATGAGCCTGCCGCCGGAGCTTTTAACGAACTTTTCATTCCAGTATTCCAGGCCGGCTCCGATCATAAAGAATATTCTTGCTGAAGATATTTTCTTTAAAACGCCTGGTTTAAGCTCAAATGTGTGAGGACTGGCTCCGGCCGGAATAATGGTTATGACTTCGACATAATCACCGCCCACCTGTTTCACCATATCTGCAACCGGAAATATGCTAGCAGCAACCTGCAGCTTTTCCCCGAAACAGGGTAAAGCTGAAAAGGCCGTATAAAAAAAAACAAATGCCGTCAAAAAATAAAAATTTTTTGTTTTTCTCCCAATCAACATCCTATCAACCTCCCCGATATCCCTAACAAAGCTCCGACAGGCTTTCCTTTCACTGGAACCCCTGAATCCTTGACTCCTGGAATCCTAATAAAATCACCGACTGATTTGGAGATGACCCAGGTTTTTTAAGCTTCATAATTTATGAACTCGTAAGCCGTCATATTCTTGTAAGCTGCCTGTATTTAATGCGGTGCGGCTGGCTGGCCGCAGCGCCGAGGCGCGCCTTCATATCCGCCTCGTATTCCGAGTAGTTTCCTTCGAACCAGACGACCTTGCTCTCTCCTTCGAAAGCGAGTATATGGGTTGCAATCCTGTCGAGAAACCATCTGTCGTGGCTTATAACAACTGCACAGCCGCCGAAATTTTCAAGCGCTTCCTCCAGCGCCCTCATTGTGTTTACGTCCAGATCGTTGGTCGGCTCGTCAAGAAGCAAGACATTAGCGCCCTCCTTCAGCATGCGAGCAAGATGCACCCTGTTCCTTTCACCTCCCGAAAGGAGCCCGACTTTCTTCTGCTGGTCGGTTCCTGAAAAATTGAACCTCGCGACATAGGCGCGCGAGTTTACTTCTTTGTTTCCCAGCATAATGGTATCGCGTCCACCCGAAATTACCTCCCATATACTTTTGCCGGGTTCAAGGACATCCCTGCTCTGGTCGACATACGCCGGCCTTACCGTTTCTCCCATTCTTATAGTTCCGGAATCGGGCTTTTCCTCCCCGACAATCATCTTAAATAGCGTTGTTTTTCCGGCGCCGTTCGGGCCGATAATGCCTATTATTCCGCCTGGCGGAAGGGAAAAAGTCATATTTTCAACAAGAAGCTGGTTATTATACCCCTTGCTTACATTCTGAGCCTCGATAACCAGATTCCCAAGGCGGGGCCCCGGCGGAATGTAGATTTCCAGATCCTTTGCCTTCTTTTCTCCTTCCTGTCCGAGCAGGGCTTCATAGGAATTGATGCGCGCCTTGGATTTGGCATGGCGTCCTTTCGGGGACATCCTGATCCATTCAAGCTCTCTCTGCAATGTTTTCCGGCGCTCGCTCACGGTCTTTTCTTCCTGCTGAAGTTTTGCCTGCTTCTGCTCCAGCCATGACGAATAGTTTCCTTTCCATGGAATGCCCTGTCCCTTGTCGAGTTCGAGTATCCATCCCGCGACATTGTCCAGAAAATACCGGTCATGCGTTACGGCAATTATTGTTCCGGAATATCGCTTAAGATGATGTTCAAGCCATGCCACCGATTCGGCGTCAAGATGGTTGGTAGGCTCATCCAGAAGCAGAATATCGGGATTCTGTAAAAGCAGCCTGCAAAGCGCGACCCGTCGTTTCTCGCCTCCCGACAAAATTTTTACGGGAGTGTTTCCGGGAGGACAGCGAAGGGAATCCATTGCCATTTCAAGGCGTGAATCAAGATCCCATGCATCAATCGCATCGAGTTTTTCCTGAACTTCACCCTGCCTCTTAATGAGCTTGTCCATCTCATCATCAGACATCGGCTCCGCAAATTTTTCATTTATCCGGTTGTATTCATTAACAAGGCTAACCGTCTCCTGCACTCCCTCTTCAACTATATCCCGCACTGTCTTATTTTCATCAAGCTTCGGCTCCTGCTCCAGAAACCCTATTGTATGGCCGGGAGAAAGTATTGTCTGACCGACAAATTCCTTGTCAACCCCTGCCAGAATCCTTAAAAGGGAGCTCTTGCCGGAACCGTTTAAACCAAGAACCCCTATTTTTGCTCCGTAAAAATAGGACAGATAAATGTCTTTTAAAATCGGTTTCTTATCATAAAACTTGCTCACTCCGATCATGGAATATATTATTTTGTTGGGCTCATTACTCATTTTATTTCAAATCGCTCCTTATAAATTAATCCTTGCGGTCACTATCACAATAAGATCCTTGCATAACACCTCGTTAAAGGCAATTTATTTTCAATTCACTATTTACGAAGACGACGGAACCGGTTTTTTCTTCAAACGGGAGACATCTATTATTTCTTCCTGCGCATCTTTCTTTTTCAAATCCACGGCAACTTTCATATCGTTCTCTTGCCGCCACTGGACAATTGAGTTTGCATAATAAGATAAAACACCGATCATGCCGGCGTCCGCCCTGATTAATCCGTCCGACTCGATAAACATTTTCCGGATTCTAAGCATGTTTAATGCAATTTCAATAACACTTTCACGATTTTTATCAGGAACATTGACAGTTACGCCTTTTGATTTCAATTCTTCGATTAAATTAAATATCCGGGCTTTCAAGTCAAATTCGGATATCCATCTGCTCCGGTTTTCCAAAAGAACTGTCGATGCAAGGGGAACAGGCAAAACAGGGATGATGGTTTTAATGGAATCGAGCAATTTATATGAAAGTTTTTCAACTTCCCGGAAACGTGCTTCACGGGTCATTGATCCGAAATTGATGCCGTTTTCCCTGCAATGTTTTCGCGCTGATATATGCGGACCAAAATTGACGCATGCGAATCCGAAACGGTGCCACTTGTTTTGAATCATCAGCAACAGGTTGTGTAAAATAAAGCCGGCTGTTGTTTTAAAAACAAACCATACGCTTCTCTTTTCGGCTTGAGGGTCGAGTTCCCGGAGAAGGCTTCTGTCTTCAATTGTCCTGTCATAATTTATTCCGACGGGTATGAAAACAACATCCCGGTCATCCTCAGGTTGAAAACCCCGCAGCATATAGTCAAGCAGACCCAGCTTCGGCGGCCTCAGGCACCCATCGCGGGTCAGTCCGCCTTCAATGAAGACGGCCTGGCACACGCCCTCCTTTGTCGCCATATGGATATACCTTTCCAGTACCTGACGGTACAACCGGTTTCCGGAATTTCTCCTCACGAAAAAAGCGCCCATGTATTTAATAAGCATTTGAAGCGGCCATATCTTGGCCCATTCCCCGACAGCATAAGAAAGAGTGGTGCGCTCTGCGGCAAGAAACGCCACTAGAACATAATCCATGTTGCTGCGATGGTTCATTACAAACACCACCGTCGATTTTGGGTCAACCTTCGCAAGGTCTTCATTGTCGACAAAACCGACCCTCACCCTGTAAAGCAACCTTGCTGCCTTCTTTGCCACCCAGTAGCCGATTCTGAAATAAAGATACGCATTAAAAGATGGCACTATCTCCTTTGCATATGTGATAACTTTTGCCTGGGCAACCTCACGGGGTATTTTTTTCTCCTGAGCATATGCCTGTACTGCTTCTATAACCTTCGGATCATAGACGAGCCGGTCAATCAATACCTGCCTTTTTGTCAGCTGGAAAGGCCTGATCTCAATATCAAGCCGAGTGCTGATTTCATCAATTACACGGTTTATTCTGCGCCGGATAAACCAGCGGGTGCTGGGAATCAAAACTCTGTCCAGAACAGCTGCGCAAGTCACTATGATCAGCAAAACAAACAACCAGACTGGTATTGCAATATGTCCGTTCATTTTTTCACCTCATATGTTTTATGCTCCCGATCCCTCAACTCCCATCCCTCCTTTTCCTAAAAGACCGCATATCCTGTATTTACCAATACGATTCATTTAATTCCTTATTGCAAGAACCTGCCTTACATAAGTCTTGTCGCATTTATTGATGGTAACCCGGCCTTGATGATTTTATTTGCTACCGACTCGATATCATAAGAAACATATTTTACTTCAATTGTATCTTCCGACGTATCCCATATCAAATACTTGGCATGATTGTCGCCGTCTCTCGGCTGCCCGACGCTTCCGGCATTTATTATGTAGCGCTTATCTTTGTCCAGATTTGTTACTCCTCTCTTCAGCAGGGTGCGGACAACGAAATTTCCGTCAAATTCAACTATCTCAGGGTTATGGGTATGGCCTGTAAAACAGAGCTTTTCTCTGTATTGACCGAAAATGTTCTTCATTTTTACATTCGAAATTTCAAACATGTATGTTGTCGGAGAATCAGGAGGAAAGCCATGAACAAAACGGGAGTCATATAAAACCAAAAAATGTTCGAGGCCTGTCACGAAAGGGAGAGATTTCTCAGAGAGCATTTCAATAGTCACCTGTAATGACCTGCATGCAATGGGATTCAGGTGCTCCATGTATTCACATTCGGCTACACCCAGTTCATGGTTTCCCATTACAGTCGGAATATTTCGTTCGCGAATAAGGCAGATAGCTTCATTAGGCTCCGGACCGTAACCTATGACATCTCCGAGGCAAACCATCGCATCAGCAAAAGACCTGTCGGCATCCTCCAGAACCTTGGTAAATGCATCCATGTTGCTGTGTATATCTGAAATAACCGCAATTTTCATATGAGTACAATAGACTACAAAAATGGGAAAATGCCAAGGTTCTTATTATCGGCGCCCTCCCCCGAAGACCGATCCCAGGACCCCTCGAATAATCCGGCTCCCGATCTGGCTGCCGATTGAGCGGGCAGCACTCTTGATAAAAGCCTCAGCTATGGACTGGCGGGGACTGCTCTGGGCGGCACGTTTAGGAGATGGTTGCTCAGCCTTATCAGCGGTCTCATGGGCAGTACGGGTCTTTAGAAGTTCATAAGCCGATTCACGGTCGACAGGATTATCGTAGCGGCCGCGTAAAGGAGAACGATTCATGCATTCCGTGTGCTCTCCGGCTTCAAGCGGACCAATCTGCGATTGGGGCGGGGCAATCAGAGTGCGTCTTACGGGCAGTGGAACGCCTTTTTCATCGAGAGTTGAAACGAGCGCTTCGCCGATACCAAGTTCGGTAATAATCTTTTCCGTGTCGAAGGCGGGATTGGTCCGGAAGTTGGCTGCAATAGTTTTAACCGACTGTCTGTCTCTGGGAGTAAAAGCCCTGAGGGCGTGTTGAATCTTGAGACCGAGCTGTCCCATCACCGTTTCAGGAATGTCGGTAGGGCTCTGGCTTATGAAGTATATACCGACACCTTTCGATCTGATAAGCCTCACAACCTGCTCCACTTTATCGAGAAGCGGTTTAGGAGCATTCTTAAAAATCAGATGTGCCTCATCAAAAAAGAGTACCATGCGCGGACGATCCGCATCACCCTGCTCGGGAAGCTGTTCAAACAGCTCGGAAAGAATCCACAACATAAACGCAGTGTATACCTTCGGGGACTGTGCATACAGCCTGGTTGCATCCAGAAGGCTGATTACGCCGCGGCCTGAGAAATCCACATGCATCAGATCGTTTATCTGAACAGCAGGCTCACCGAAAAAACGGTCGCCACCCTGTTCCTCAAGCACCATCAGACTGCGCTGGATGGAACCGATGCTGGCGGGCGCCAGGTTTCCGTATTCGCTGCGTAATTTCTTTGCGTTGTCCGCCATCCAGGCAATCATGGCCTTTAAATCCTTGAGATCCAGCATCAGCAAACCCTGGTCATCCGCGATGCGGAATGCGGCGTAGAGAGCACCCTCCTGTGTGTCATTGAGCTCAAGAAGGTTGGCAAGCAGCAGCGGACCCATTTCGGAAATAGTCGTACGTATAGGATGACCGTTCACACCGTAAACATCCCAGAAAACAACAGGACTCTGAAACTGCTGGTAATCCACTACAGAAATTTGCTTGAGGCGTTCATCTATTTTGGGATGAGGTTTTCCTGCGGCGGCGAGGCCGGAAAGATCTCCCTTTATGTCAGCAGCGAACACGGGCACACCCATGCGGGAAAAGCCCTCCGCCATTACCTGCAGCGTAACTGTTTTTCCGGTGCCGGTAGCGCCGGCAATCATCCCATGGCGGTTACTCATCCGGCCCAACTGGATAACAGGCTGAAAATTCTCTCCGCCTATGATAAATGATTCGTTTCGGGACATGGCTTCCTCCTGAAGAGAGCAACTGTAAAAAATGTTTTTCCCCGGACCGTTTCAAAAACACTTTCCAGAAACTTATAGCATAATCCGGGCTGTTTTGTTATATATCAGAATAATAATGCCTGTTATTATGTTTTTCCCATTTTATTTATCAGATTGTCAAGACTGATGGACTTGTAAAAAGCTCCTTATGCAATGATTTTATATTCGGCGGTTTCCTTTATTTCAGGAACTGAATTTTTTCCCAAAACCGTTGAGAAAGACATGGGATAACATACTGCTCCAGTTATATTTTACACTGTGTAAAATTTTCCGACAATGTACCGCTTTTATACCCGGTCAGCACAATGCCAATATTTCAATAATTAAAGGCTCTTATTAAAATATTGTGAGGAAATTAAACATGGCACATACCTTGCTTTTAATCATCTTAAACAATTTCCCCGGGAATAAAGCTTTGAAAAAAATGATCAAAATATTAATTGCCGACCGCAATTCAAATGTGCGGGAATTTTTACGGCGCGAAATGATGGCCGAAGGCTACTCTGTCGAACTGGCTGAAAACGGCCGGGAAGTACTGAAATGGGCATATCATCGTGAACCAGCCGATCTTTTAATTCTTGATCCGGACCTCCCTGACGCAGAAGAATCTCTGTTGTTGAAAAAACTCAGGCAAAGAATTCCTTACCTTCCGGTAGTTCTTCATACTTTTTTTTCAGATTATATATCTGCCTCCAAAGTTATAATTCCAACGGAATTTGTTGAAAAGGGAGGAAGCAGCATT
>JAHJRK010000302.1 GCA_018830925.1 Pseudomonadota bacterium | reverse complement strand
AGAATAGAAACCTCATGAAATGTCGGCTTAAGATACCCGGTTGAATTCTCTATCTCCGTATATATCTGCTGGGAAACAAACTGCCGCAGCCTTTTTCGCACATTTATCTCCCGGATCTTGGCCCTTAGTTCTATGTTGTCGAAAGGCTTGGTGAGGAACCCGTCGATTCCTTCGTTTGTCGCAAGTATTGCTGCTTCCATCGTCGCATATCCCGTCAGAATGATTCTTGTCACCTCCGGATTGAACATTCCTATGGCGGCAAGCGTATCAAGACCGTTTAACCCGGGCATCCTGTAATCCGAAATGACCGTCGATAACAGAGATGGGTTATTCTTTATAAACTCTATGCCCTCCTCTCCGTTGACCGAGGTATATAATTCATATGGCTCATTTTTGAGAGCCCTGACTACGGAACGGCGCACTCCTTCCTCGTCATCAATAAAAAGCAGTCCGTTCATGTCGCCTCCTCAATGCGTTTTACGCATAAATAAAAGCATGATCCATTTTGTTGCTTACAAAGTCAAAATATGAGTCGATCACTTCTTTTGCCTGATTTTCAGACATTATATGCTTAATCGATTCACGAAAATTGGCACTTGAAGGAAGCCCCTTTACAAACCAGCCGAGACGGCTTCGCATCATATAGCATGCCTGCTTTTCCCCGAAATACTTTACGTTTTCTTGCAGGTATTCCTTCATGGCACAAAACCGCCGTGCGATGCCCACAGGCGGCAAATGCTTTCCGGAAAGAAGAGAAGTCACCTGAGAAAATATCCACGGATTGCCGATGGCGGCTCTCCCGATCATGACGGCGTCACATCCGGTCTGATTCAGCATTTCAACAGCATCTTCAGCCTCAACGATATCGCCGTTTCCTATGACCGGAATAGAGACTCTGTCTTTAACTCTCGATATGACAGACCAGTCGGCAGTGCCTCTGAAACCCTGGCCTGCTGTCCTCGGATGCACGGCAACCGCATCCACTCCGCATCCTTCGGCGATTTCAGCTATTGTTAGAGCATCCTCTCCGGATTTTTCCCAACCTGTTCTGATTTTTATGGTAAGGGGAATCTTTACGGCATTCCGGACGGCTTTCAAAACATCTTCGGCTCTTTTTTTCTCTTTCATAAGAACAACCCCTGCGCCGGTTTTTACTATCTTTTTGACCGAGCAGCCGAAATTGATATCTATTATATCAGCCCCCCGTGATTCCACTATTATTGCCGCATCCGCCATGATTGACGGCTCGGAGCCGAATATCTGAAAAGAGACCGGTTTTTCTTCAGGAAATGTATCTAACATTTGCAGGGTTTTTTTAGAACCGAATATTATCCCGTTTGCGCTGATCATCTCGGAGCATACAAGTCCGCACCCCGCCCTTTTCACCATAAGCCTGAAAGGAAGGTTGGTAATGCCGGCAACAGGAGCCAGCACCGTATTATTTTCTATGGCAACAGATCCGATTTTCATGAATACATTTATATGAGTGTTATTTTATTATTTCTCAAATATTAGCGTTTTACGGCAGAATTTTAAAATAGAATCACGAAACACCAAATATGAGATGTCAGTGAACCTGTTTCTGATTCCTGATTTCTGATTCCTGACTTCTGACTACTGAATTCTGATTTATTTTATTTCTTCTTAAGATCCGAAAAAGAAATGACCTTTGCGCCGCCAGGATCCTTTGTTTCCGAACTTTTAATTTCTTTTTTGGGCTCTTCCGGATCTTTGGGACAAACAACACGCTCCAGCCTTACCTTCTTTCCATTCATGGTAAATTCGGCGCCGTCTATATATGAATCTCTTAATATCCAGGTTATGGTGTGAACAGGCACCTGGAGCATCAGCAGCTTGACATGATACCAAGCCGGTTTTGAGTCCGGAAGAATTTTTTCAATTCTTGCAAATACGAGAGGTTTATTTTCAAAATATATGAGTACGATATCGCCTTCTGCAGTCATTTTTCTCCATTATTGGAATATCCGCTTATAATTATTGACGGCTTCGTATACAGCCCAATTTCCGACGGCAAAGTAAAAAGCTCATTATGCAAGGCGCGCGAATCTTGAGGAATGAAGCGTACATATAAGTACGCTGCAATGACAAAAGACGAAGCGCAACACAGCAGAATGATTTTTTACGAAGCCGTCGTTGCGGTTATTTTATTGATAGGCTATTATACCATTTATAAAAACAATACAAGCCGCCATGAAAACCGCCGGCAATAATGAGGATGCAAATCGATGCAAAAAATTCTGGTCAGCGCCTGTCTGCTGGGAGAAAAAGTTCGCTATGACGGGCTGGTTATTCCGGCATTAAAAAGGCTGACCGATGCTTTCGAGTCTATAGCGGATATGATTCCATTCTGCCCCGAAGTAGCAGGCGGATTGTCTGTGCCGAGGGATCCAGCTGAAATTTCCGGCAAAGACGGTTTCGATCTCCTCGATGGGAAAGCAACTGTTAATAACAAAAGCGGGGAAGATGTCACACTCTTTTATTTAAACGGCGCTGCAAAAGCTCTTGAAACCGCGATAAAAAACAATATCAAAATTGCTGTTCTGAAAGAAAAGAGCCCTTCATGCGGAAATTCATTGATATATGACGGAACTTTTACAAAGACTCTGAAGTCCGGCAAAGGAGTTACGGCCGCTATGTTCGAAAGAAACGGGATTCATGTTTTTAACGAAAAAGAGATTGAAGAGGCAGTTGAATTTATAGAATCTTATGCAAAAGTTTAATAACACATCTGCACACAATAACCTGAAAATAAAGATGCTCGGCATTTTAGCAGGCTTATCGGCCGGAACCGGAACAGGACTTGCCGGAATATGGATATTCAATTCAATCCAGGTTCTTGGAATAGGCGTACTTATTATTCTTATTTCATCCAGGCTCGGATACACATTCGTGAAATGCCCGAAATGCAATAAATCGATTTACAAAAACCTTATAAGCAGTTCCTCTGTCTGGATGCTGAAGGTTCCTGAAAACTGCCCGCTGTGCAAAGAAAAATTCGACTAGCCCCTCCTGCATCCCGGGCCGCTCAGGCTGCTGCGTCCTCCTGTTTCCGGTGTTACCTGTATCTGTGTGCTGATACGCTCTTTGAGCGCTGCAACATGTGAGATAACGCCGATGAGTTTGCCATCCTGCTGCAGTCCGGCCAGTGTCTCCAGGGCCGTTTCCAGAGCGTCGTCATCAAGGGTGCCGAATCCTTCATCAAGGAAGAGGGAGTCAACCCGGACATTCCGGCTGGCCATTTGTGAAAGGCCGAGGGCCAGGGCAAGGCTTACGATAAAACTTTCGCCGCCGGAGAGATTCTTCGTGGAACGGATCTCCCCCGCCTGGTAATTGTCGATGACATTCAGCTCCAGAGGTTGTGCGTCGTCACGGATGAGGAGGTAGCGATCCGTCATCTTCCGGAGCTGCCGGTTGGCATGGGTGGTCATCATCTCGAAGGTCAGCCCCTGGGCAAAATTCCGGAATTTCTTGCCGTCGGCGGAACCGATGAATTGATGCAGGTTATCCCATCGGGTGCACTCTTTTTTTTGAGCATCGATGTTTTTTATGCGATCTTTCTGCGTTTCCCTCTGTTTTTTGTCTTCACTCAAGATCTTTCCGATTCCGCCAATATCAACCATAATCTGTTTCAGGTCCGATTCACAGGCAGTTATGTTTTCTTTAAGTGCCACAATGGATTGATCTGTCAGGTTTTTTTCACGCTCGGAGGCAAGCGCCTTCGACCTGTCCAGACGACAAGCGTCAAGTTCCGTTTTTTCCTTGATCAGACATTTCTCTTTGTCGGCAAGGAGTTCCCGATCTTCTTCGCTCAAGCGTGATGACAAATAGTCTGTCTCGTCTGCAAATCCTGCTGTTTTTATCCGCTCCTTTAATTGCTTTTCAGCCTGCTCCAGATCCTTGGCGCGATGTTCCGTTTTTCCTTTCAATGAATCTATTTTCTCTTTCATGGCACTGATTTCATTTTCAATCTGCCCGTATTCTTCGCGCGCTTTTTCAAGGGCTTTTCCCGCGTTATCCACGGCATCCGCCAGGCACTTTTCCTCCTGGTCAGGGTTCTTCTCTCCGAAAAGTTCCCGGCGCGAAGAGCACAGGTATTCATATTCTCCCATCAGATCGCCGCGCTCCTTCCGCCTTGCCGCCAGATCCTTTTCAAGGCTGGCCAGAAGGGCCGCATCCCGATCAATCACGGCATTCAAGTCACCGATCTTTTTTTCACAGGCGATTTTCTCATCCTGCTTTACCTCCCAGGTATTTCTACGCTTCTTAAGATCTTTCAGAATATCATCGGAGCCGGTTAACAAAATATCCTTTATCCCGAAAGGTTCGACATCTTTAAGAGCGGCAGCGCGAATCTTTTCGATCTCCTTTCCAAGAGCAGCGTAATCTTTGACCAGCCTCTCATGCTCAAGACCGGCCGTTTCAATCTTATGCCTTGCATCCTGTAGCGCCTTGCCCGAATTGTCAAATTGCATCCTTGTCTTTTCCATGGCAGTCCGGGCCAACTTCTCTTTTTTGCTTTTCTCTTCGGCGAAGGTAATAATGCCGGATGTTTCGATAATTTTTATCTGAATGTTCGCCAACTCTTCTCTTATCTTTCCGGCGCGTTCTCCCAATGAAGCTTTGATATTCAACTTCGACAGGGCATCGGCACATTCTTTTTCATCCTTGTCCAGAGCCGCCCGTTTTTCTGCCAGCTCTTTTTCAGCATATTCGATATCCGCCGCCGCCTTAACACGTTTGTTTTCAAGTTTCCCCAGCTTCTCAGAAGCTTTTTTGCATTCGGTTTTCGTTCTTTTAAGTTCAACCTCTGCCTCGTTCAAGACGGGGACATTCCCCTGTGCATAAGGATGATCGGTTGCGCCGCACAGAGGACATGGTTTGCCGTCTTCAAGCCCCTTTCTATCTTCCTCAAGGTCGCGAATTCGGCTCAGGAGAGATATCCGTGTCTCCATCTCTTCGATATTTCTTTCCAGAATCGATTTTTTATCCGCGCTTGATTTAATTTCATCAAGGAGCCTTTCGTGACCGGCCTTTGATGTTTCAATGCTTGTCTTCAGATCTTTCAGTGCAGTCTCAGTTTTATCAATCCGTTCAATGAGTTT
>JAHJRK010000301.1 GCA_018830925.1 Pseudomonadota bacterium | reverse complement strand
TTACAAGGAACACATATCGATAGAACTCCTGAAAGAGATTGAAAAAATACTGAAACAGATACAGGGAAAAGACTGCGCTGCCTGCGGAGCTCCCGATTGCAGGACATTTGCGGAAGATGTTGTAATGGGCAAGGCCGTATTAAACGACTGTATCATGCTACATAAACGCGAGATTGATAAAACTCTTGAACCGCAATAGCGAGCGCAATCCCCGTAGCTTGCTGCGGGGATTGCGAGCGAATCAAAAATAGATAAAAAGTCCTTATGGTCGAAGATTCCCAGTAGCTTGCTGCGGGGAAATTCAAAATAAATGATGTTCTTATTTATCAGGACAGGCCTGCCTGATGTCCTGGAAGGGGTGGTGTAAAGTGACGGCAAAGGATCTGGTTGAGAAATTCGGGCTGCAGGCTGTAGCAGGAGAAAAAGGCCTTGGGCGTTCAGTAAAATCAGGATACTGCGGCGATCTCCTGAGCGATGTAATGGCGAATGCTCCGGAAGGGTGTGTTTGGCTGACAATACAAAGCCATCAGAACATAATTGCGGTTGCTGTTCTCCGCGAAATGGCATGCATAGTAATAACGGGCGGACATACGCCCGATACCGACACCATAGACAAGGCCGGAAATGAAGGCATACCGCTGCTTCTCTGGCCCGGTTCGGCATATACCCTGGCAGGGAGCATTTTCTCGGCCGGCATTAAATAGTTTCCAATCCGGAAACCAAAAAACTGGATATCTTTTAAAACCACGAAGAAGACGAGGCCGTCCATGGTGCAAATTTGAAATTATTCAAAGCCGACATGCATATCCATACCTGCCTCTCTCCTTGCGGTGACTGGGAGATGAGCCCGAAGAAGATTATTAGAAAAAGCCTTGAAAAAAAACTTGATATTATTGGGATATGCGACCACAACACTGCTGAAAATGTTGAGGCCGTGATAAAAGCTGGGGACGGAAAAGATATTCGTGTTGTCCCGGGAATGGAGATATGCTCAAAAGAGGAGGTTCATGTTTTATCGGTTTTTGAAACGACGAAACAGGCTCTCTTGATGCAGGAGTATATTTACGGCAATCTGCCAGGGAAAAACAGTCCGGAGATGTTCGGTCATCAGATCATTGCAGACGAAAAGGATGAGGCAGTCGGAGAAAATCAAAGACTCCTTATAGGGGCTACGACTCTCAGACTAAAAGAAATTGTCGATAAAATACACTCGTTAAACGGTCTCTGTATTGCTTCTCATGTCGACAGGCCCGTATTCGGAATAATAAATCAGCTCGGCTTCATACCCCCTGACCTTCCCCTTGACGGAGTTGAGATCTCGTGGCGGATGGAGCCTTCCCATGCGATGAAACAGATGCCTGATATAAAAAGGTTTCCGTTTATCGTATCTTCGGATGCCCATTTCCCGGACGACATCGGCAAGGCTATAACCAAATTTTTCATAGTCGAACCCACAATAGATGAGATCCGTCTGGCCTTGACTGGAAAATATGACAGACGTGTAGAGGTATAATTTGCGGGAAATAGCATTACATGTAATGGATATAACCGAAAACGGGATAACCGCGGGTTCGGATTTAATTCAAATTCTTATCGATGAGAATCGAATTGAAAACCTTATAAAAGTTGTAATAAAGGATTATGGAAAGGGCATGTCTCCCGAATTCCTTCGCACTGCCACAGACCCTTTTGTAACAACAAGAACAACAAGACGGATTGGCCTGGGGCTGTCGCTCTGGAAGGAGGCTGCAAAAAGATGTGGAGGAGATTTTTCAATTGAATCTGAGCCCGGAAAGGGAACTGTCGTCACCGCCACATTCAGATACGACAATATAGACCGTGCTCCAATCGGAGATATTGCCGGGACAATAACAATTTTAATGGCCGGAAATCCCCATATTGACTTTGTCTATGATCATGTTATTGATGGAAAAAGATTTACAATTGACACTCGGGAATTAAGGGGGGATTTTGAAGATTCCCTGACTGATCCTGCTCTGTTGTTTCATCTGAAGAAACATATAGAGCAGGAATTGAAAAAACTCGCTGGCAATGAATAATATGTTTGTAAGGAGTGTATAAAATGGCAAAAATGTCCATTGAAGATCTCAAAAGAATCAAGGAAAAAACCTCGAAAGAAACATCATTAAGAACCGGCACTGCCTCCATAAAAGTTACCGTTCACATGGGAACATGCGGAATAGCAGCAGGAGCCCGTGAAGTCATGAATACTCTTATGGAAGAGATGGCTCAGGCAGACCGTCAGGATATACGGGTAGTCGCTTCTGGATGCATGGGCATGTGCAGCAGCGAGCCTAATGTTACAGTGGAGACGGAAGGGGAAAAACCGGTGGTTTACCAGAAAATGGATTCAAACAGGATGCGGCAGGTATTCAAGAGGCATGTGCTTCTTGGAGAAGTTCAAACGGATTTCGCCCTCGCCCGAATATGACGGCTTCGTAAAAAGTCATTCTGCTGTGTTGCGCTTCATCCCCGCCCTGTTGAATTCTCGCTGGGCGAGACGGCAAGGCCGATTCAACAGGGTGAATCATTGCAGCGTACCAATATGTACGCTTCATTCCTCAAGATTCGCGCGCCTTGCATAATG
>JAHJRK010000300.1 GCA_018830925.1 Pseudomonadota bacterium | reverse complement strand
TATAAGTGCGTTAACGAAACTATTTTCTGCGGGAGAAATATGATGATAAACGATAGATTAAAAAAAACCATATTAACCGGGGTTTTCAAGATATTCGTCTTATCCTTAATATGCCTTCCCTTTTTAACCGGATCTTTACACGCCAAAACATTGATACCTGAAGGCCTTGTCATTAAAGATAAATTTCTCCCCGGAAAGGGCCCTTCCATTGGAAAAATTTACTCGGTACAGGCAGATGTCATCATTATCCATTCGGACAGGAAATACGGATACAGGGCTAAAAAAAATCTCCCTCTTTTTGAAGGAGATACCATTATTACTCAGGATAATGGGCGTATAGAGACTATTTTAAACGACGGCAGCACAATTATTCTTGTTCCCCAAACCAGCATCGAGCTTTCAGGAAGCGTTTATGATCAGGCAAATGGAATAAGGTCTTCACTCATAAATATGATCCTCGGGAAAGCCCGCTTTCTTGTCACAAAACTGACCGGTTTCAAACACTCTGAGTTTAAAGTAAGAACAGAAACCGCTATTGCCGGGGTCAGGGGGTCAGATTTCATAGTAAAAACATCTCCCGGCTTTACGGAGATAGCAGCACTTGCAAAAACAAGCCTTGAAGTCGCTAGCACATTATCACCGGACAAGCTCACCATCCTTTCAGATTATGAGAAGACCTTCGTCGAAAAAGGCGCTCTTCCCTCCCCTGTTGTAAAAGTCTCGGCTGAAGAGATCAATCAGATACGAAATGAGTTTCAGGCTTCTCCGGGAAGCAGGCTATCGGAAGGAAGCGTTATTATAAACAGGTTTTCAGGAAATAATGTCACAAATATAGCAATCGGGAAAGGAAGCGAAGCAAACCTCGGCACTGTGAGAGTGAAAGGCTCAACTATTAAAGGAGCCGTTATTAATGATTCCACAGCGACAAATGCTTCCAATATAGCCGCTGGAACCAACACCAAGGCAAACACAGGCTCTGTGGTGCTTGAATAATTGATGTTGCACAAAATAATATTAGCAGCAGTAAGCGGTATCCTCCTCACAGGCTCTTTCCCTGAAACCGGATTGTCGTGGCTTGCCTGGTTTGCCCTTCTCCCCCTTCTTATTGCCGTAAGAGACCTGAAATTCAGACAAAGCTTCAGGCTGGGTCTTCTGACCGGGCTTGTTCATTACCTTACACTGCTCTACTGGCTTTCTTACACCATGAAAACCTACGGGCATCTTCCGGCTTACCTCTGTGTACCGGTATTGTTCCTTTTCTCTTTCTATCTTGCCCTGTATATAGCCCTGTTTTCCGGTATGTTATCGCGGATATCATCAGGACCGCTCTTCTCTTTTTTCATGATCCCTGTTTTATGGGTTTCTATCGAATATATCCGGTCATTTCTTTTTACCGGTTTTCCATGGGAGCTTATCGCTTATTCCCAGTATAAGTCATTGCATATCATACAGGTTTCAGATATATTAGGTCCGTATGGTATATCTTTTCTCCTTGCCATGTCGAATGCCGCGTTTTTTATCGGTTTTATATATGTAACAGGGAGACATTCGCATGAGAAAAAGATATCAATAAGCCATGTTGCGATATCGTTGCTTGTATTTATATTTGTGCTTGCAGGCTTCTGGTATTACGGGAAAAGCCGGATTGAAAATACGGACAGCGCTGTTTCGGATTCAGCCGGGATAACGATTTCAGTTATACAGGGAAACATAAGCCAATCGGAAAAATGGGACCCTGCATTTCAGTACGCAACAGTAAAAAAATATATAAATCTATCCCGTGCGGCTGCAACGGATAAACCCGATCTTGTCGTATGGCCGGAAACGGCGGCCCCGTTTTACTTCCTGTATGATAAGGACCTGACAAAAAAGATACAAAACGGGGTTACCGAAACAGGCACCGGTTTTTTAATCGGCAGCCCTTCATTCATACGGGACGGAAAAAATATTGAATTTTACAACAGCGCATACATGCTCGGTCCGGATGGAAAAGTTACCGGTAAATACGACAAGGTTCATCTGGTTCCTTTCGGCGAATATGTGCCTTTAAAAAAATGGCTGCCGTTTCTCGGGAAAATAGTCGAGCAGGTGGGAGATTTCTCCTCCGGCAGAAAAGGCAGCACGGTCAGTCTGAATGGACACAGCATCGGCGTTCTGATATGTTATGAATTGATTTTCCCCTATCTATCAAGGGCGGAGGTAATAAACGGCGCCGGCCTGCTTGTGAATATGACAAACGACGCGTGGTACGGGAGAACAAGCGCGCCGTATCAGCATTTTTCCATGGCGGTATTCAGGGCGGTTGAAAACAGGCGCGCTTTAGTAAGAGCGGCCAACACGGGAATAAGCGGCTTTATCGACCCGGCAGGCAGGATAATCGGTTCAACGCCCCTTTTTGAAAATGCTGTAATGACAAAAAGCGTTCCTGTTTTAAAGGAGATAACTTTTTACACACGGTTCGGGGATATTTTTGCGCTTGCCTGCCTTGCGGCAGCAATATTGGCATTCCTGATAAAAAATAAAATAATTAGGGCTCAATAACAGCTTTTTCGATAATATTGATACAAATAAAATATAGGGAGGAACACACCATGTCTATAGACTTAAAACAGAACATAAAGGAAATGGGCCAGAAATTAGCAGAACTGAAAGACTATCTTTGACTTCGACAACAAGGAAAAAAGATTAGAAGAAATAGAATTTCTCATCTCGAAAGATAATTTCTGGGAAAGCCATGAGAAGGCGACACCGCTTCTTAAGGAGAGAACCCTCCTTTCAGGCAAAATAGAAAATTTCAGGAAGCTGACCATCGATTTTGAAGAGATCGAAATCCTGTTTAATCTGGCAATTGAAGAATCAGACTCAAAAACCATTGAAGATGTTTCCCGTCAGCTTCAGAATATCAGAGAAAAAATAAAAAAATACTCTCTTGACCTCATGCTCGACGGTGCAGATGACCAGAACAATGCCATAGTTTCGATCAACGCAGGGGCAGGAGGAACCGAGGCTCAGGACTGGGCCGAGATTCTTTTCAGGATGTACGCGAGATGGGTTGAAAGAAAGGGCTACAAGTTTACCCTTATCGATTTTCAGCCCGGTGATGAGGCGGGAATCAAAAGCGTGACTTTCACAGCCGAGGGTGAATATGCATATGGATACTTGAAAACCGAGATAGGGGTTCACCGCCTCGTAAGAATTTCCCCTTTCAATGCAAACGGGAAGAGGCACACTTCCTTTGCTTCGGTATTCGTATATCCTGAACTGGATAACAATATAGAAGTCGATATCGACGAAAAGGATCTCAGGATTGATGTATTCAGGGCAAGCGGCGCCGGCGGTCAGCACGTCAACAAAACAAGCAGCGCTGTCAGGATTACGCACGCTCCGACAGGAATAGTCGTCCAGTGCCAGCAGGAAAGATCCCAGCACAGAAACAAGGAGATGGCGATGTCCGTTCTCAAATCCCGCCTGTATCAGCTTGAGAAGCAGAAGCAGGATGATAAAATGCAGGAGATGCACGACAACAAGGAAGAGATAGCCTGGGGGAGCCAGATAAGGTCATATGTGCTGCATCCTTACCAGATGATAAAAGATCACAGGATAAATCTTGAAACGGGAAATGTTAGCAGCGTTCTTGACGGGGCGATAGATCCCTTCATAGAGGGCGTCCTTCTCTCGCGAAAGGCTTAAACATAAGGTAACGGATATTTTACATGCTGCAGAAGCTTTCAATCAACCCGGTTGACATACTTTGCGAATACTATGATCGTGATTCAAAAACATTTGAAATCCTTCTTAAGCACGGCGAGCATGTTGCGAAAAAAGCGATCGATGCGGCGAAAAAAGTGCCTCACCTTAACCCTGATTTAAAATTCATCGAAGAGGCTGCACTGCTGCATGATATTGGAATTTTTAAAACAAATACACCGCAGCTCGGCTGCTTCGGAGTGCACCCTTACGTATGCCATGGATTCCTGGGCCGGGAGATTCTGGAAAAAGCCGGCCTTCCGGAACACGCCCTTGTATGTGACAGGCATATGGGAACCGGCATATCGGCTGTAGAGATTGTAAAAACCGGACTTCCGATCCCTGCGCGTGATATGATTCCGGTATCAATAGAAGAGCAGGTCATATGTTATGCGGATAAATTTTTTTCAAAAGACGGGAAACTCATAGTCAAAATAAATCCGGAGAATGAGATTATCAGGACGCTTGAATCGTACGGGAACGGCTCTGCCGAAAAATTCCGGTCATGGATGATTATCTTTGGATAACATTTAAAGGACTAACTCCAAAAGAGATATCGGGGATGTTGAGAATATGCTGAAACAAGACCTCAAAAAAGCCCTTCGTTTTTATTTCATAACAGACGACAAAGCGCCTGCAATCGAGCCCCTTGCACAGGCAAAGATAGCCATCAAGGCCGGGGCAACGATAGTACAGTACAGGAACAAGTCCTTTTCTTCGGGTTTTTACAGGGAAGCTGAAGAGATAAGGGATCTCTGCAAATGCAACGGTGTTTTGTTTATCGTTAATGACAACGTCCTTCTCGCCAAAGCTTTGTCCGCAGATGGGGTTCACCTGGGGCAGGATGACGAATCTCCTGCTGTGGCGAGAAAAATCCTCGGCACTGAAGCTGTAATCGGCATCTCTGTCTCAAATTCAGACGAGCTTCGTAGAACCGGACTTTCAGATTGTGATTATATCGGAACAGGCCCGGTTTTTGCCACCGTCACCAAGGAAGACGCAAAAAAGGTGATCGGACTTTCAGGCCTTCAATCTGTTGCCGAAAAAGTTTCCCTGCCGGTTGTCGCTATAGGAGGCATAACCGCACAAACGGCTCAGTCCTGTTTTCTTCACAAGGCGGCTGGAATTGCCGTGATAAGCTCGATCTCAAGAGCTTCCGATCCTTTGCAGGCAGCGCTTAAGATCGGCTCTGCCTGTTCCTGCCCGGCGCGTTCTTTATTACACACTTCCTGGAATGACGAATTCGGGCTTATCGAAAAACTTTTGAAAAACGTCCCAGCGGCATTGAACATGTTAGTTCCTCCGGGAGACGACGCTTGCCTCCTTGCTCCCGTTTCATACCCTGTGGTAACAACGGACACCCAGAGGGAAGGAGTTCATTTCAGGCTCTGCTGGCAGACTCCTGAGGAGGTAGGAATAAAAGCGGTTGAAGTAACACTCAGTGATCTTGCAGCCTGCTATGCCAGACCGGTAACTCTTTTCATCAATCTTTCCCTCCCAACCTATGTTTCAGACAGCATGATCGAAGAGATATACAAAGGAGTGGCCGGAAGCTTAAACAGGCACGAATGTTCGCTTGGAGGAGGAAATATATCGGCGGGAAATGAGCTTTCCCTGGATCTCTTTGCCGTGGGAGCAGGAAGAGATGATATATTTCCCAAGCGTTCCAATGCAAGGCCTGGCTACGGTCTTTACTCCACTGGCCCTTTAGGCCTTGCACGGGCAGGCCTTGAATCCCTGATAAAAAACGATCCCCATTTTAACGACCTTGTATTAAAATTCAAATTTCCGGCAGCAAGATTTGATGCTGCCCAAATCCTTGCCGAAGCCGGGGTTGACTGCGCCATTGATATAAGCGACGGCCTTGCGGGCGACGCAGGCCATATCGCAAAGGCCTCGGGAATAACGGTTGAACTTGATCTGATGTCATGTCCCTTCGCCCCGTCTCTTGTCTCATTCTGCAGAAAATACGGCAAAAAACCGGAAGAAATTGTCGTTGCAGGAGGAGAAGATTATGAGCTTCTTTTTGCCTGCAGGCCTGATATTTATAAAACGATTTCAAATAAACTGAAAGGCTCTTTTCAGGTCGGACGATGCCTCCCTTTTACCGGAAAGCATGTAATAAGCATTCCCGGAATTGATTCATTCCAGCACGGGAAAAAATAACTTAAAATATACTTGCATTCCGATTTCTTCATTGCTAAGCTTCCGTCAAAATCCGATTGGGGTGTTCCGCATTAATAATGCGGAGACTTCTGGAGAACATTCAATTTTGCCCAGGTACAAGTAAGGCGATAATTTCAAACGCAGGAATACATTGAAGTATTTCGAGTATTGAAATTTGAGCCTGACACGGTAATCGGGCAAAAGGGAATGTTATACAGGGGTCTCCGACGGGACTGAGAAAAAACCCACTGAACCTGATACAGTTAATGCTGTCGTAGGGAACTCGGAGAATATGATCCCTGAAGGCAACTTTCCTTCCTCTATTCTTCCCGAAGTTTTCCCATGGCAACAAAACCGGTTTCAGGTTCCTGGTCTATGGTTTCTGGTTGGCAGAAATACAGACTTTTTATGGAATCACAATAAGTTATCGGAAATTCAATATGAGAACAGCGCTTACAATAGCAGGCTCGGACCCATCGGGCGGTGCAGGAATCCAGGCCGATCTTAAAACATTTCATGCTCACGGAGTCTTCGGCATGAGCGTGATAACCGCAGTGACGGTTCAGAACACGATGAAGGTTTATGGTGTTCAGGATATTGATCCTGTTATGGTGCATGACCAGATCGTATATCTGTTTGAAGATATACGTATCGATGCCGTTAAAATCGGTATGGTTTCAGGCATAAAACTGATTGAAACAATTGCGGGCGCTCTTGGGAAAATCAATCTGCCTCCAGTGGTTCTTGACCCTGTCATGATCTCAAAAAGCGGGTACAGCCTTCTTAAAAAAGATGCGAGGGATGCTCTTGTCGAGAACTTATTTCCCCTCGCGGAGGTTGTTACTCCGAACATTTATGAAGCGGAAGCACTGACGGACGCGAAGATAGAAAGTGTGGATGAAATGAAACATGCCGCGGCAAAGATTATAAAACTCGGCGCAAAAAAGGTAGTTGTAAAAGGAGGGCATCTCGGAGGTAAATTCGCAACAGATATTTTATTCGACGGGATTCTTTTCAAGGAACTGACAAGCCAGAGGATTGAAACAAAAAACACGCATGGAACAGGCTGCACCTTTTCTTCCGCGATAGCTGCAAACATTGCGAAGGGCATTGATTTTTTTAATGCCGTCACTGATGCAAAGGCATATATAACAGGCGCCATAGAGCATTCACTTGAAATTGGGCATGGTCACGGCCCTGTTGATCACTTCTTCAATTTTCACGAAAGCGCTGGAACAATCAAATGCAAAATAAACAATCTTTAACATCAGCCAACCTTTTTTTCCTCTGGTTCGGAGCGGCTGTTTCGGTCGCAGAAATACTTACAGGCGGTTACCTTGCCGATCTCGGAGTTTCAAAAGGCATATGGGCCATCATTTTGGGGCATCTTGCGGGAACAGCCCTTCTTGTATCAGCCGGGATCATAGGATTCAATGAGAGGCTCCCGTCAATAATGTCTACCCGGATATCATTCGGAAAACAGGGATCTTATCTCATATCCGTTATAAACATACTGCAGCTTATCGGCTGGACGGCCATAATGATCATAGTAGGGGGAAGAGCGATCAATGTAGTCACTTCTTCACTCTGGAATTTCGACAACATCGCAGTCCAGTCGGTTGTAATGGGGCTTTTAATAGGAACCTGGGTCATTTCAGGATTTCAGGGATTCAAAAAGTTAAACATGGCGGCTGTTTTCCTTCTTCTTATTCTGACCATTGTGCTGACTGTCGTTATTTTCAGGCAGTTCCCGGGCCTTCCGGAAGTTAAAAGTACTGGGTTTTTCGGAACCGGATTCGAGCTTTCCATAATCATGCCCTTAAGCTGGTTTCCCCTGATAGCGGATTATACTTCCATGTCGGAATCAAAAAAAGGGGCTTGGATTGCGCCGTTTGCAGGGTATTTCACCGGAAGCTGCTGGATGTACGGCATCGGGATGTTCGGCGGAATCTATTCCGGTTCACCGGATCCGACAGGCATGATGCTCGCCGCAAACCTCGGCATCATCGCCCTGATGATAATCGGCCTGTCAACCATCACAACAACATTTCTTGATGTTCACTCTGCGGCAATTTCGCTTTTAAATATCTTCCCTAAGATAAAAAGAGGGCTTGCCGGAGCCGTTTTCGCTCTCCTGGGGACCCTTCTTGCAATCTTTTTTCCCATGGAGCAATATACTTCCTTTCTGTATATCCTGGGCTCCGTTTTCTCCCCGCTGATATCTATTCTGCTTACCGACTATTTCATTCTCAGAACCGATTCGCGGAACAAAAAGGCTGACCCTGTTGCGTTGATCTCCCTTGCCGCAGGTATTATCTTTTACTACCTTATCAAACCGGTTCAGATAATGACCGGCCCCACGCTTATGACAATAATATTCACTTTTGTAATCCATTTTGTTTTAAGAAAGGTTTTTAAATAATAGATTATGGAAAATAAGCATTCGAAACCGGCAAAAAGTTATACCCGCAAGGCTGCATATGCGGTCGTTCTTGCGGCAGCAGGAATTGCGCTTTCACCATACACCTCTTTTCCCGTCGGAATTGCCAAAATAAATCCTACCCAGCATTTTATCAACTTGCTGGGGGCGGTACTCCTCGGCCCTTTCTGGGCGATGGTAACGGCTGCCGTTATCGGCCTTATCCGCAATGTAATGGGAGTCGGCACCATTCTCGCTTTTCCAGGAGGAATGATCGGCGCCATCCTTGCCGGCTATCTCTTCCGGTATACACGGAATTTGTATATCGGGGCATTCGGTGAAGTGGTCGGATCAGGAATTATCGCCCCTGTCGTATGCTCGCTTTTTTTTGCTCCGGTATTGATGGGAAAGGCGCTACCTCTTGTCGCGCTTATTCCTTCCTTCCTCGCAAGTTCGCTGACCGGAGCAATCCTTGGAGTCATATCTGTTAAAGCATTGTTCCGGGCGGATATTCTGTATCCTGAAGATTATAAGGACTGATGCATTACTCTCATACTATAAAAATAAGCAGCCTTAAATATTCCTACCGGAAAGAAACGGCTTCCC
>JAHJRK010000299.1 GCA_018830925.1 Pseudomonadota bacterium | reverse complement strand
TCGATTACGGTGTCATGACCAATCTCAAAAGACGTAAAACCGTCCACACCAAATACTTCATGAATAAGAAAAAGGGTATCCAGCAGCTTCATTTTTTCAGAATCGTTCATATCGTAAAACTGCTTGGATTCAGGCAGACCATCGGTAATGTGTTTTCCGATACCAATGATCGGAGCTTCATTAATTCCATGAATATAAAGAGGAACACGGTCTGGTTGCTGAACACTGAGGGCGGTGATAATCCGCTCTTTTCCATTCATAATGGAACAGCTCCTTAATAATTCCCTAAAGATCTCAGGTCGGCAGGATTCCAGATGTCATTTTTATTTTTCTGGCGTCAGTCCAGTTTTTTATAATAAAGATACTGGAGATCACCCCGGCGACCAAATTCATGTTAACATTCGGGTAGAACAACAGAACAGCGCAGATTCCCGTAATGATTCTCTCCAGAGTGGAAAGCGATTTTACAAAATATCCCACCACCGCCACATTCAGAAAGATTACGGCCATAATGGAAAAAAGAAAACGAAGCGCAATAAAACAGAACGCCTCAAATCCGTGCATGGTCTGAAGAACCGGAATGATCAGAATAGCGGTTCCACTGAAGGAAAGAATGAAAGTAAGACCGATAAAATATTTGGGAAGAGCCACGCGCGCGGCGAACACACCGGTTTTTATCGGATCCGTGCCCATGACCGAGCTGGCCGCATAGGCAGAAAGCGCAACCGGGGGCGTGACTTCGGCCAGCACAGCAAAATAAAACAGAAACATATGGGTTGCCAGAAGCGCCGCATCTTCAGGAATGCCGTTTAGCATGGCCAGTTTCTGAATGGTCGGTGCGGTCAGGGCCGAAGTCAGTACATAGGTGGCGATCGGTGGAACACCCATGCCCAGAATCAGGCTGAAAACGCCGGTAAAGAGTGTAGCCAGAAGAATACTGCTGCCGCTGATATCCATCAGGATGATCGAAAACTTGGATGCCAGTCCGCTGATGACCATCATGGACATGATCATATTGGCGGCAATGACGGCGCTGGCGATCGGCAGAAGACTAATGATGCCCTCTTCCAGCGCTTTTATCAAATTCCCGAAGGGTGGCCTGAGGCTGGGATCTGCATAGGCAAAAAGAACAAAAAGAAACGTCGCGGCCGTGACCGTAATATTGATGGAAAAGCCTCTGTAGATCATCATGATGATGAAGATGATGGGAATGAAGACATAGCAGTACCGTAAGAAGTACGAGAAATCGATAAGAGTTGAAATTTCCAGTTGCGGCAGTTTCTGCTTTTTAACATAAAGCTCGTTATATACAATAATGCCAAGCAGATACAGAAGCATTGGGCCAATGGCCATGACTATGATCGATGAATAGGGAATGGACAGAAGCTCAACCATGATAAAGGAAATCGATCCCATGACAGGCGGTGTGATATACGCGACTGACCCGACGGTGGCGATCACACCGGCAGCCACAAGCTTGTCATATCCCACCTTTTCAAACAGCGGCTTGGTCAGGGTGGCCACAAACTGTGTGTCGGCTGCCCCTGATCCGGAAAACATGCCCATCAGGACGGCCATGATTGAACAGGATCGTCCGGGAGATGCCGGGCTTCTGCCGACAAACAGCAGCGCAATGTTTGCGATGATCTGACCGAAGTTCATGCGCGTGACAACTGCCCCCAGTGTGGTGAAATAGATCAGATACTTGAGGGATACGCCGGTAATCGATCCAAAAATGCCGGCTTCGGTTTCGCAGTACATTTTTCCCAGCACCATGTCGAGATCAAAACCCGGATTGGAAAACATACCGGGAATATAGTTGCCGTAGAGATTATACAGCAGAAAGATCATCACAAGAGTGGGCATTATCGGACCGCTTAACCTGAAAATGACCCCCAGAATCAACAGAATCTCGCTGAAGGACATGATCATGTCCCACGGCTCCGGCATGACGGATCGATAAATCAGTGTTTCGTAATTTACCAGCAGATAAATAAATGGCAGAAAGCTGAACAGCGCGCATGCAATGTTGGAAGGTTTCTGCAGCGCTGGTACCAGGGTGGGCAGCATGGTGCAGGCCCAGATAATGACGGCAAACAACTTCAGCGATATTTGCAGGTCCAGCCGAAGAAATTCGATCATGAAGACAACGGTCATGACGGCAAGCGGTATGCCGCCGAGTTTATGCCGTGGCTTGATCCGCACAAAGCTGAGCAGATACCCCAGAAGCGCGACCAGAAAGACATGCGCGGCCCGTTGAACCTGGGTCAGATCCAGAAGGGAGACGCGCAAGTCGGATAGTGGCGTGTAAGGATGAACAACGAGATAGAGATGATATAGCGTTCCCAGAACAGCTATAATGGTCACCAGCCTGCGAATTACAGAGTCCATAACAGATCGACCTCCAGACAGCCGTCTTTAACAGTTAAGGTATAAAAGCCCATGTTTAGCATGATTCCTTTCATCGAACAGAACTTCAAACGACTGGTGGACTCACAGGAAACGGCCTGATTCAAGTCATAAACACCATGAGAATAATATGCCTCGGTCGTTTCATCTGCTGAAACAGAAAAATTCTGAAATTGGTTGCGAATGGTGAACCGAATTACAACCGGTTGACCGGTCACCGAATTTATAAAACTAATTGTACCCGTCTGCCAGCGAAAAAGGACTGCCAGACGGGTTTCATTTTCTGTTCGAATCACGGCAGGCTTGACCAGCAAAAGGAATATGGCCATCGTGATTCCGCATATTATTACAAACCGTTTGCGCATTCAGTCTGCTATTTAACCAGACCTTTTTCCCTGTAATATTTCACAGCGCCGGGATGAAAGGGAATAGCGGCCTTGCCGACAAACTTGGCCGAGCTTTCCGGTGTGGTGTCTCTTGCTGCTTTTACCGAAGCGCGAAGCGTTTCGGTATTTTCAAAAACCGCCTTGACGGTCTTGTATGCCAGATCTTCAGGAGTGGATTCAGGGCAGACAAACATGTTCCAGAAAGCCAGTGTAGGCGTATCGGAAGCAGTTCCATAAACATCCTTTTTGATTATCAGGTTGTCGGATAGGCCTGAGAATTCTTTCATAAAAGCAGCCACACCGGGATCTGTTTCCGGAAGCGGTACCAGAAAGAGGTTGAGGCCTTTGCGTTTGAGGGTATTTGACAGTTCGACGATGGAACCGGTGGGCAGACCGCCGGACCATACATAGGCATCAAGCGTGCCGTTACCGAGACCCTCATCCGACTCCTTGGCCCCAAGTTTCTCCCATTTCTTGAATTTGTCAGGATCCACTTTGGCGGCTTTCAGGAGATTGAGGGCCGTAAATTCGGTTCCGGATCCGGGCGCTCCGGTTGAAACGCGTTTGTCCTGCAGATCCGTGAGCTTGGTAATTCCGGATTTGTCCGTTGTGACAACGTGCAGATAATTCGGATACATCATCCACATTATACTGGCCTTGGCCGGTTTTTCCGCAAATTTTTCATGCTTGCCCGTAACGGTGAAATAAGCAGTATCAGGCAGAACCGTGGCGAAAAAATAAGTTCCCTTGGCTGTATCTGTTTTATCCCGTATCAGAAGCATGTTATCCACAGATGCAGCAGTCTGGATAGCGGTTGCGGAGGCCACATTGTTTTTGTTGAGTATTTCGGATATCTGGGTTCCGTAATAATAATATACGCCGCCGATTCCGCCTGTTGCAATTACCACCCTGCTGCCTTCTGCGTACAGATTGACTGTGGTTGAAAGAAACAGTGCCAGTGCCATAATGATAATTTTTTTCATATCGCGCTCCTTTGCCTTAAATAATGGTGCAGGTAAACCGAAGCAGCGAGCGCATTCCCCGCCGAAGGTCCCGCCAATCGGTATGGCGGGCGGACTTGCAGCGGGGAAGCTTCAATAAAAAAGCCGCTTCTGATCCCTGCGATTGTTGAAATATAAAAGACCAGAATTATTATCCGGTTATTATTGAACTTACCTCTGACTGTCAAGGCGGATTTTGAATTTTGTTTATCCAGTCAAGCCCAACTGAAACTATAAAATGCCATTACCGTTCCCCAGGAAACGTATTTAGTTTCCATCCGGAAATGGTTTTTTTGAGCGATCTTAAGTGTCAATCTGTGGGATTCATTGTGCAGCATATGTGTATGCTTTAAGCGCAACCTCTTGATTTTTTGATTATATAGAAACGCTCTTTAACCAGATCTGATCCCCTTTCCCAACCACATCGCCAGCCCCTGGCTTTCGTAAGGAGTTTTCCGGCTTGACTATCATAAACAAATAGTTTATAGATCTACCAATGATTAGAACATTCGCGGATACTGAAACCGAACGTTTTTATATCACCGGGAAATCCAGACGTTTTCCGCCCGATGTTCTGAAACGGGCGATAAAGTGTTTGACGCAGATCGACGCAGCAATGGTTATCAACGATCTCCGTATGCCGCCATCTAACCATTTGGAATCTTTAATAGGAGCTCGCACCGGACAATGGAGCATCCGCATCAACGAACAATGGCGCGTCTGTTTCCGGTTTGAAAAAGGTGAGGCTTACGATGTTGAAATTGTTGATTATCACTGAGGAGGTAAAACCATGAATCCAAAAAATAATCTTCCTCCGGTCCATCCGGGTGAATTTCTTAAAGAGAATCTTGACGAATTGCGGATCTCTCAGGCTGAGTTTGCACGCACCATTGGACTTTCAGCCATGAGAATATCCCACGTCGTCAAAGGGAAAAGACCTGTCACCGCTGAGATGGCCTTACTTTTCGGCAAGGCCTTTGGCCAGACGCCTCAATACTGGATCAACTTGCAGGCGACCTATGACCTCAAAATGGCCGAAAAGGTTGTCAACCGCAGGATCTCTGGAATCCGTCAACTTGCGCGTGCATAAGGTACTTAAGAGAAAGATAACTCCCGATACAAAAATTAAGTATTTTGATGCCCAAGGAGAGCAAATACAAAAACGGAAGATCGATTTTTGCCGAGGATTATTGGATACTGGTGGTAATGCGGGAAGGCTTAACAGCCAATTTTTTGTCAATGTAAAATGTGGGCTGCTTCCTGAAGTCAGTGGCTCATCGAATCCAGCAAATGTTCAGGATTTCAAACCGTTATCAATGATGTTAATTCGTAAATATTTATGATATTAATTAAGATGTCATGTAAGGGGTTGGGATCACCGGACACATGAATGAAATTGTCGGGTATAGGCGGAAAATCAGGAAGAAATAAAATACTGGACTATTCGAACCACTTAACATCGGTATTATGTCCTCAATATTCCCATAAAGTGCTGAGAAAAATATGGCAGAACAAATTCCTGCTGACAATGATATAAATGAAAACACTCCCTTAATTAAGTACATGGATTTCTGGAAATTTGAGAAGCTCCTGAAAGATAGCGCAATCTATTTTAACAGGGTTGACAATTTGAATAAAGAAGACTTTTACGAAGGCACACTAACAAAAGAAATATATGATTGTCTCATA
>JAHJRK010000298.1 GCA_018830925.1 Pseudomonadota bacterium | reverse complement strand
TATCTCTCCCAGATTGGCATTTTTCCCGCCCACCCAGTCCATCATCTCCGCATTTATCGCAGAGTAAGGTAAGATTAATTCTGGGACGGAAACTTCTTTTTTCCTGCCGAGAATTTCTTTGATTTTCAGGTTGATATTGTCGAGGGTATCAAACAGCGGGGAGTAACAGTGGCCTGAGAGGTCATCCAGGTTTTTGATCATGCGGAGAGCATGGAAAACAGCTTTAGCCGATCTGGATCTGACGTACGACATGCTGAAGATCTGTTGTCCCTGCAGTTTTTCTGCCAGGTCTGTTATTACATTTAAAAATTCGGAATTCGAATCGAGCAGCATTTTGAAACAGGAATATTTATACCGAAACAGATCCGGCAGGTTATCTCCGGAAGATGATCCTTTGTGTGATTTGTCCCGTTTAAAAAATTTCAGCTTTTTGAACATTCCGGTTTTTCCTGAGCTTGCCTTTTCTCTATCATCCTGCGGCGACAGGCATCCTCAACCTTGACCAGGAGGTCATTGACATTACACGGCTTGATAACGTAGTCGTAAGCTCCGATTTTCATGCCTTCGATACCTGCTTCTATTGATGCATGTCCTGTCAGAAGGATAATCTCCACAAGCGGATCGATCTTCTTGATCCGCCTGAGGGTTTCTATTCCATCTATCCCCGGCATCTTGATGTCGACAATGGCAACATCGAAAGATTTTTTTCCGATAATCTCTATCGCCTCTTCGCCGCTGCCGGCATCCGTGACATCCATGTCTCTTCTTCTTAACCTGTTTGCCAGAGTTATTCTGAAATCTTCTTCATCATCCACCAGTAACAGGCTAATCATTTTCATATCCGATTTTTCCATATAGACCTATTTGTACATGATTATTGATTTTCTTGAAGCCGGCGGCCATTATCTGAATGCGAATTAACCGCACGCACAGGTTATCATTTGCCGTTTTTATCCGGAGAATTAACGCCGGGTCTTTTACCGGGCGGCGAGTGATACCGTATACCCCGGTTTGACAGTACAGCCTGGTCCGACCTTTGCCACCGCGTCTGTTTCAGAGACATTATGAACGACCACAGTTCCAGCGGGTTTGCCCTTTTCGTTGAGGAGGGCAAGGCTGGTATCGGTCCGGATGCCGTGCGCGGTGCCCAGACTGAAGGATATCTCGTATCCATCGTATGCTTTTATTACTCTATATACAACGGCTTTCCCCTGTTTGGCCATTTGATTTTCAATCTTTACGGAGAGGAAAAAGACATACACGAAGGCCGGAAGAACGAACGTGAAAAAATAAGCGGCCAGGATCCAAGGTGATATGTCAAGATACCGCTTTATGAAAGACTTGAAACTATGGCGATAACTCGCATAATCTTTATGAACCCTTATCAGGAAGTTTAACGGCGGCTTCAGCTTCTTTATTCCGTCAACGCTCACGGTTAAACTGTATTCTCCTTCTCCGCTATCAGGGCTTACTACTATCCGGCCCTGCCACATGTTGTCACCAAACCAGTGACCTTTTTGAATTGAATCTATGGAAAGCCTGATAAGCTCTGAGCTGACTTTATAGCTTATTTCTCCTGTACTCTCGACTTTCTCTGCCATTAAACCGCTTATTCCAGAAGATGTTCCGGGAAGAAGATCAAACACCCGCGCAGGCTGCCTGAATCCTGCAATAACGGCATCAAGAATTGACAGACAAAGGAGAACACAAAGAAATGCCGCTACTTTACCTATAGTACTTCTCATCCGTATGGTTTTCTCAGTATCTATCACGCTCTATTCTTTCTGAAATGTCAGGGGCGGATTTGTAAACCCGCCCCTGATCAAAATGTTTGGACTGAAGTTTGAAGTATATGAAATATCGCGAAAAGTCTTCAGTCTGTATATCTGTTTTCTTGTGTTATTTCTTAAAAATATCAGTTTTGCTGAGGTTCATGAACCTCCTGGCTTTTCCTTCCTCTTTATAATAGATACGGACTTCATCACCGGAATCCCATGTATCATCCGGAAGCGCGAAGTATTCATCAGGGAGCGAGAAGGTGGTGAGAATTTTTTGTCTATTTGAATAGACTGTAATGGTCTTCTTTTCCCTGTCTATCATGGGAAATGTTTTGGGTTTATCCGCTGCCTGGTCGTAAACCTGCGGATCATCACCGCTTACCTTTTCCGCCTGAGAGATCAGAATGTAATCGAGGGTCTTGAAGCCCTGCGTTGCGGTATCAAATATAACTATCTGTTTGTTTTCGGTATCAAGCTTCATGCGTTTTCCTGCTTTAGGAAGCGCTCCTATTTCACTAGGATCCTTCGGCATCTCATAAGTATAAGGCGGCAAATGAGTATAGTCAGGATTCTTGGGGTCGGCCTTGAAATCTCTGATAAGAGTGACCATTCCTTTCTCCTCGTCAAATTCGACAACCCTCCCCTGATCCACATTTCCCAGTTTTCCGCAGGCAAGGAGAGACCCAAAGCATAAAACAGTCAGTACAGCAAACAAGTTGATTTTTTTTATCATAATATGCCTTCTCATGCTAAGCCCTCCCTTTCTTTGTGGCGATCTCGTTTCTTGCGCCCTGTATCATTTTGACCAAAATATAGATAGACAGGGCAGCCACAAGCCCGAGTATAAGAGTCGTTGAGGCGATATCCATAACTACTTTTGTTCCGGCAATATATCTTGGAATAAGTTTCATTATAATGGAAACACAGCAACCGATAACGGCAATTCCAAAAGCTATGCGAATTCCATACCCTTTGATATATTTAGTTGCCACTGTCCCAACCTGAGCCCCCATGGCTGCACCGCACAGCATGATAACGGCGGCAAGCAGCTCCGTCCTTCCTTTGTAGGTATATGTGGCGGCTCCGTAAAGACCTGATATCATAACTTCAAAGAGATCTGTCCCGACAGCTATGTGGGTGGGACAACCGATAAAATAGATAAGCGCCGGCATCCGTATAAGGCCGCCGCCGATACCCAGAATTCCGGCCAGCCAGCCCGTGGCAAAACTGATAAGGATGGGCAGCCAGGCGGAACACGTGAATCCTGCCGCCTTGAAATGTACCATGGGAGGAATCTTAAGCTTATGGAAGGTCTTGTGCCATTCTATGCCCGTGGTCAGTTTGTCAACTTCCAGACCTTTTGCCCTCGCCTCATTCTCTTTTTTTCTCTTCTTTGCCACGTCGGCAAAGACCATCCATGCGATAAGGATAAGAAGCACAATGTACATCCAGCGGACTATGAGTTCCACCTTCCCGATGCGTTCCAGCCACATGATCATCTGGGCGCCTATTTCAAACCCGACTACAGTACCGACTATCATAATACAGCCCAGCCGATAATCTACATTTCCAAACCTGCCGTGCCGCATGGTGGAAATAAGGGACTTTCCGGCCATGTGGGCAATATCGGTCCCGATGGCGAAAGCCATTGGAAAACCGAGTATGTTGAGTCCCGGTGTCACCATCCAGGCACCGCCCATACCAAAAAAACCGCCGATTATTCCGACCCCGATTCCAAGGATAACCAGACCTGGCCAGAATATTGTTACTCCCGAAATGGGCATGAGAACATATAACCAATCCATAATTTATCCTCCTGATAACATATTAAAATAAAAACTTTGTTTTAACTGGCGGAAATCTTAATGTTCGGACAACTCCCTTGACTTGAGATCAATGCCCACACGTGACATAACAAGGTCTGCCAGAAAACCAAGAATAACCCCGATAACCGGGATGGCTACAACGGTGACAATTGTAAAATATACATGACTCTCATTGTACAGATTGGCAAACCATGCCTCCCAGCCGGTCAATTTACGGGTATCGGCCACAATTACAAGAAGGGCAGCCTTTGGTCCTGCAGCCAGAACAACATCAGGTATAACCATTAATGCCATGGCCATTACACCCGTTAATTTTATCCACAACTTATACATTTTGTTAACCTCCTTTTTTATTGAATTATACTCACACTGCATGGAGCGTGTGCCACCACCTTGGCGGCTGTGCTGCCTGTCATAGCGCGTTCGAGACCGGTAAGGCCTGTTCTTCCCATAAGGATGAGGTCGAATTTGTCCTCTTTCGCTCTCTTTATAATATTGTTTGCCGGC
>JAHJRK010000033.1 GCA_018830925.1 Pseudomonadota bacterium | reverse complement strand
TACGCATATTGCGGTTTTAAAAGAGGCGGAAGAGATCCAGATTCTTAAAACTCTGTCTGTTTATCCGGAAGCGGTGAGATCTGCCGCAGAGCTTCTTGAGCCGCACCGTATAACTTATTATCTTATGAATCTTGCTGCGGCATTTCACAGCTATTATAATAAGCACAGGGTTCTTTCGGATGATCCGGGAATAACGGAAGGCAGGCTGTGTCTGGTGCTTGGGATAAAAAAAGTAATAAGAAACGGACTTAAACTTCTTGGAGTCAGCGCTCCTGAAAAAATGTGACTGGAAAACAGGCACAAATGGGCAAAGACTGATAGACATAATGCGAAAAGGCATAAGGAGAAAAAACCATTAACGACTTAGACTCTCAAGATCCATGGACCATGGGTCACGAATTGGACGAAAGAAACAAATTGATGATGGAAGACGAAGTCAAACCGCCTGCCGGGGAAAAGCCGTTTTTTGGGCTGACACGAAAAAAAGCTGCCGGCTGGTTTGTTTTTATTCTTGTTGTTTGTGGTTGGATGTTTGTGCTGGGAATTCTGGTCGGGAGAGGAACAGCGCCGGTTCAGTTTGATGTCGATAAACTCAAAAAGGATCTTGTGAATGAATTGAAGGCCGCAGTTGAGAAGGAAAAGGAAGAAAAAAAGGCGGAGGAGGTAAAGGCTTCATCTGCCCAGGTTTCTCCCGACGGCAAAAAGGTTTTGGGATTTTATGAGGATTTGAAAAGTACGAATGATTCGCAGGAAAATATTAAGATAGAAGAGGCTCCGAAAAAGGAAATTATTCCTTTACCTGTTCCGCAAAAGGAAGTTCCTGTAAAAGAAATTCAGACAAAAGAGGCTCAGGTAAAGGAGCCTAAGATTGTGAAGGTAAATGAAAAAGCTATAGCGCCTGCTGAAACAAAACCGTTAAAATCCCCTGAGCCGGCTTTGCCGGAAATTGCTGCGAAGGGTCCGGTTTATACGGTACAGATCGCAGCTGTTAAAGACCAGAAAAGTGCAGACAAGCTTGTGAGTGACCTTGTTAAAAAAGGATACCCGGCTTACAGATCTTCAGGAGAAGTTCCGGGAAAAGGAATCTGGCACAGGATAAGGATAGGAGAGTTCAGAGAAAAAAGTGAGATCGAGACCGTTCTTGCAAGGCTCGGGAAGGATAATATTAAGGGGATAATTGTAACAAAATAAAGCCAAAAGGCGAAAGGCGTGAGGACCGAACATCGAACATCGAATATCGGAGTTCGAAGTACGATGTGCGAAATTCGAAGACCGAACCATAAACCAGGAATCAGAGATCAAGTACCATGAAAATAACAAGAGATGAAATTATACACGTGGCGAATCTTGCACGTCTTGAAATGGATGAGGATTCGATCCGGAAATTTGCTGTTCAGATAGATGATATATTAAGGTATGTCGAGACATTAAATAATGTAAACACAGAAGGCGTTCAGCCGACTTCTCATGCGATTTTCCTGACAAATGCTTTCAGAAATGACGAGGAAAAACAGGATTATGGCCGGGATGCTCTCCTTGAGAACGCTCCTGATAAAGAGAACGGCAATTTCATGGTTCCAAAGGTTGTGGGGTAGGCAAGATGAAACTTTATGAACTTACCATATATGAAGCTCATCGACTATTAAAACGCAAAGAGATATCTTCACAGGAACTGACCAGAGCGGTTCTTGATCGCATAGCAGCAGTTGATGAGAAGGTCGGGGCATTTATTACCGTTGCAGGCGAATCGGCAATTGAGGAGGCGAAGCTTGCGGACAAAGCAATTGCAAAAGGTGATATTCAGACTCTTACCGGAATCCCGGTTGCCGTAAAAGATCTGATATGCACAAAGGGAATCCGCACAACATGCGCTTCTAAAATTCTGGAAAATTTTATTCCTCCATATGATGCTACGGTAATATCCAGGCTGAAAAAAGCAGGAGCGGTTATAGTCGGCAAACTGAATATGGATGAGTTTGCAATGGGTTCATCTACCGAAAATTCCGGCATTAAACTCACTCACAATCCCTGGGATCTGACCCGGATTCCCGGTGGTTCGAGCGGAGGGGCGGCAGCAGCTGTTGCCGCGGACATGTGCCTTGGAGCCCTTGGTTCGGATACGGGCGGCTCTATCCGCCAGCCGGCATCCCACTGCGGGGTTGTGGGACTGAAACCAACATATGGGAGAGTTTCACGCTTCGGGCTGGTTGCCTTTGCTTCTTCTCTGGATCAGATCGGCCCTCTTGCCAAAGATGTTACCGATTGCGCTATCCTTGCCGGAGCTGTTTCAGGTTATGATCCGTCCGATTCAACTTCTGTTCCCAGGGATGTTCCGGATTATTCTTCTTTTTTGACCGAAGGGCTGGAGGGAGTAAAAATCGGTATTCCAAAAGAATATGACTCTGCGCTGGGCCTCGACCCTGAAGTTTCATCAGCAGTGATGAATGCGAGAAAGGAGATGGAGAAGCTTGGCGGAAAATGCGTTGATGTTTCTCTTCCAAACACCGGGTATGCAGTACCGGCATATTATGTTATCGCCCCTTCCGAAGCGAGCTCTAACCTGGCCCGTTTTGATGGTGTGAAATACGGTTTCAGGGATAAAGAGAGAAAGGATCTCATGGATATGTACAGGGGCACGAGGTCGAAAGGTTTCGGGTCCGAAGTTAAGCGGCGGATAATTATCGGGACGTACTGCCTTTCGTCCGGATATTATGATGCTTATTACAAAAAGGCATCCCAGGTGCGCACCCTTATAATTGAAGATTTTAAAAAGGCGTTTGAAATCTGCGACGTAATTCTTTCTCCCGTAGCCCCGACCCCGGCATTTAAAATAGGCGAGAAGACGGATGATCCTCTTACAATGTATTTGTCGGATATTTTTACGCTTTCCGCAAATCTTGCCGGAATTCCCGGAATGTCGATCCCATGCGGTTTTTCATCAGACGGACTTCCTATTGGGCTTCAAATTATGGGGAAGCATTTCAGCGAGGAAGTGCTCTTTAAGACAGCGTATAATTTTGAACAGGCTACGGATTTTCACAAAAGAAAACCGGAAAT
>JAHJRK010000032.1 GCA_018830925.1 Pseudomonadota bacterium | reverse complement strand
TAATTCCCCATTTCCGGATGGAAACTAAATAGTCATCCGGGGCCATAGGAGAAAGGCCCGGCGTTTAACAACCCACAGCCGGTCAATCGGTAAAACGGGGCGATAGCAGGCGGAACAATAAATCATTTTAGCGAAAAGAGAAAAAAACATGTATCATGTCATGATACACCCTGCCGGTTACGATACGTGTCGAAAGGCTGTGGATTTGGCCTTTGAGCTTTTTCCCAGGCAGATTGCCAAAAAAAAGGTATTGATCAAACCGAATGTGCTCCGGGCATCCAAAGCGGAAGAACATATCGTGACCCACCCATCTTTATTGCGGGCGGTTGTGGAAAAAGTCGAAGAGATGAAACCTGCCGGGATAATCGTGGGCGACAACCCCGGCCTGTTCAACTACGGCGATAACGAGAACAGCTTTCGGACTACCGGGTTGATGGAGGCGGCCAAGGGCTATTACCGCAATCTGGGCAATACACCGCAAAACATTGCCTTCAATCCTGATTTCATGCCCGAAGTGGGTGTCTCCAAAGAAATTCTTGACGCCGATATCGTTATAAGCCTTCCCAAGTTCAAGACCCATGGTCTGACCGTCATGACCGGAGCAATTAAGAACAGTTACGGCATCCTGCCCGGCGCTCAGAAAGCACGGTTGCACCGGGTTGCCGGAACGCCCGAGCGTTTCCACGATGTGATTGTGGAGGTGTTTCGTCTCCGGGTGCCGGATCTTTTCATTGTGGACGCGGTGGTGGGTATGGAGGGAAATGGCCCGGCCTCTCCCGAACTGAGGAATATCGGCCTGATTCTGGCAGCCGACAACGCGGTGGCCTTGGATGGGGTAATCGCAACCATGATGGGTCTTGATCCAGCCCGTTTACGCTTTCTTCAGAAAGCAAAGGCAATGGGTCTTGGGGCTTTTGATCCTGCAAAGATCCATATCCATGGCGAGCTCACCGTCCTTTCCGATTTCAAGCTTCCGCCACTCGGCGGCGAGGCCATTTCAGGAAACGCGGTGATTCAGGAATTCATAAATAGCAGGACCCGTGTCAGACCCCATGCTGACCCGGATCTTTGCACAGCCTGCGGCGCCTGCATCGACCAGTGCCCTGTATCGGCCCTCATTATGAAAAAGGAGCTCCCCGAGGCGGATGCCGACATCTGTATCACCTGCTTTTGTTGTCAGGAGATCTGCCCTGAGAAAGCGATGTCATTAAGGTAAGTAATATTGAACTGTGGAAAGGATGTATTATGATCATCCGCAATCTGCAGGAGAGGGAAGTTCTTGTGGCCCATGGAGGAAATTTATTTTAGACTGAGCGGCACGGGTTTAATGTAATTTGCCTAATAGAATCTTCAGCCCATATCTGTTGAGGATTTGTCGATATCTATGATCCTGACCCCTTCCATGTAATTCCTGGTCTCGTATTTTGTGATCCGCTGGATCTTGCTCGTTATCACGCCCATTTTTCTTATCTGGTCAATTATCTTTTTCACTTTTTCGTAAGCAGGCTCGTCTCCTGTGAAATCTTCGATAAGGCTCTCGGAATATGCGGAAATACACTGGATAGGCTGGTTCATCTCGTGACAGATGGCTCCTGCCATCTCTAATACACCCAGGAGTTTTTCTCTCATGATACGTTCTTCTTCAGCCTGCTTGCGCCATGAGATATCGTGAATGGTAAAAATTGCCCTTCTGGCAGGATTGGATGGATCAGGACAGCTCATTTTAAAATGCCCCGGAAACGTGTCGCCATTTGCGCGCTTGTACATGGCATCTACCTCTGGAGGCTGACCTGTCCTTAGCCTGTCCATTAAGGTACTTACGACTCGATTGTATTCTTCTTTCGATATGTATATTATTTCAAGGGGGCTTCCGACATAATCCTTTTCACTGGAGAATCCGAACATCTGCGCCATTCTGTCGTTTGCCCAGCTTATTATATTCTCTTCGACCAGGCCAATACCGACCGGGGATGCGGAAAGTATATTGTTGAGGATCTCATTTGATCTTCGAAGAGCCTCTTCAGCCTCTTTGCGGGCAGTTATGTCTTCTATAATACCGTCTATCCAGGCTATGTTCCCATTGTCATATTTCATTGTGGCCGTGCAGGATGCCCACATGGGAGTACCGTCCTTCTTTTTCAACCGAAGCTCTCTTGCTCTCACTATTCCATTCCGCCTCAGTTCTTCAACAAAAAGCGTTCTCTCTTCCGAATCCATGTAAAGGTCCGAAACTGAAACCTTCATGAATTCTTCCACAGAATCATAGCCGAATATCTTTACTATGGCAGGGTTTGCCTTGATAAACTTCCCCTGTGGACCGCCGGTATTCCTGTAAACACCCACGCGCAGGTTCTCCACAAGAGTTCTGTAATCGCTCTCGCTCTTTCTTAAGGCTTCTTCCGCTTCCCTGTGCCTGCCAGTCTCCTTTTCAAGAGCTTCTATTCTGAGTTCCAGTTTATTGTAGGTAGGCTTATCAGTCATTCCGGTTCCTCCATCTGTTGAGGTCTTCATAAAGTGTTTAGTATTTCAGGATTAAGCACGCGGTAGTCCATATTTCCTGCTCCTGCAGAGTATGCTTTTTCTATATATGCGAGTTCTCCGGCGCTTTTGCCGAGAAGCGCTGCGCCATAAGCGTCAACCGCAACTTGGTCCGTGCCGACTATCATGGTGTTTGTATGTTTCAAATCTGAAAGAGAGCCTCCTGTCGGGCCGTTTGTCATCATACTTACAGTTCCGTCAAGGATAACAAATGTGGGCTTTACCATCACCGCAAGCTCTTTTATTATGTTATGTATATCCTGGTGAAAAATATTTCTTCTTCCGCCGAGAAGTCCATACCAGTTTTTCATCGTCATGGATGCGCCGCTCCGCTGGTGATCCTTGACAGGAGCGATACCGATGAGCTTGTCTGAATTTATCAACGGCTGATAGAAAACGGGCCAGTCCTTTATCAGGGAGCCTCCTTCGATTGTCAGCGGCTCAAAAAGACTCTCTTCCGGAAGAATCACTTTTGCCCCGGCACGTTTTGCAGCACTTTCTATGCCTGTCAATGCGAAGCATGATGAAGGGTCATTGATCGGATTATCCGTTACGGCCACAGAGGATGCCCCGGCCGCATAACAAAGCCTTATAACTTCCTCAAGGAGCTGAGGGTTTGTGGTTGCGGAAAGGACAGGAGGAGAAGCAAAAGCCGCATTGACTTTTAAAAGCACCCTGTCTCCTTTTTTAATAAAATTTTCGATGCCGCCGACAGCTTTAAGGGCAAGATTGATTGTTTTTATCCTGTCATCTCCTTTTACGACGGCCATTTTACCGCCTGCCTCCTTAACGGAGAAATCCGGAAGGCCGGAAACCGTCTCGTTTTTATCTGCCGGTAATTGAGAATTATTGCGGTTATAAAATAGATAACCTGTCGCACATGACGACAGGATCAAAAGCCCTGCCTTTGATGACCTGATTAAGAACTCCCTTCTGTCCGTTTTTTCGCAGTTATCTTTATTTGACACCGGTTGTTTCTCCGAGTTTAATATTTAAAGCCGATGCAAGCTCTTTTGCCTCTTTTAAATTGTCCGCCGAGTGAATTCCGGCAAGAAAAGGGCCGTTTGTAAAGATCAGTTCATAAGCATCCATGATTTCAATTATTCTGATATTACCTAAACCAGTATCTGATTTTATATTCCTGCCTCCAAGAGAAGAAAGAAAGTCCGAATAACTTTTTGCAAGCTCAGCAGCTTCCGCTTTGTTTTTCCGGCGTGAAAGGAATACCTTGATTTTGCCTTCCTTTGTTTTGTAATCGGCCGCAAAAACCATGTTGAGGCTATCAAAGCCGAAAGCATTGGAAGAAAAAAGAATAATGCTGTTTTCATCAAGATTTTCTGCCGGGAAAAGTTTTGTATCCGGAATTATTTTTTCTCCGGCCCCCGTCTTTTTTATGAAATCTTTTGAATAAGAGAGTATTGAATCCATAAGAGAGCCGGAGACTTTTGAAGAAATTATCTCAAGATAAAATCGGTCGCATACGAGAAAGAGGGCGTTTTCGGTTTTATAGGAATATTTGGATAATTCAAGCGGAATGAAACCTTCTCTCTTCTGTACGCTGTATACGGCAAAAGCATTTGCGATATTTTCCATGTCGTAAATAAATACTTCAAGCCATGAATCGGGATCGTCCGGTTCTCTAAACCGCTGACTTGTCAGACTTTTAAATCCTGAAGAAAGATACAGTTCGGCCTTTCCGTTTATTTTTTCCGACAGGTTGTCTCCGTTAAATGTTTCAGGCGGTGTCATTGGAGTCATGTTTTTTAAAGACAGGGCGCTTTCCGTTTTTTCATCCAATAAAGGCTGATTTGAATGAATGGATAATATCATGCCTGAAGGGAAAATGGATGAGTCATAGCGGAACTGTTTCAGGAATATCAATGTCCCCGTTATCGCAAGAAGCAGAAGAACAGTAATGCTTATAAATGTCTCATTTTGTGAATCTTTATATCCAGGCATACATCAATCTATCCCAAAAGTTATTCCCTGGGAAAGCGGAAGTTTACCCGACCAGTTGATAGTGCATGTCTGGCGGCGCATGTACGCTTTCCATGCATCTGATCCGGATTCCCTGCCTCCGCCCGTATCTTTTTCCCCGCCAAACGCTCCCCCTATTTCGGCTCCGGAAGTTCCGATATTGACATTTGCTATTCCGCAGTCGCTTCCCCTGTTGCTCAAGAAAAATTCGGCTTCTTTAAGATCATTGGTAAATATACCCGATGACAATCCCTGGGGAACCGCATTATGATACTTAACCGCTTCCTCTATAGTGTTGTATCTTATGATATACAAAAGGGGGGCAAAGGTTTCTTCCATAACTACCGGAGTGTCATGCTTTACTTCACAGATGCACGGCGTAACATAGGTTCCTGTGTTATATATCCCTCCTGAGAGAATCTTGCCTCCATACAGAATCCGGCCTTTATGCTTTTTGATTTTTTTGATGGCATTTTGCATTGTGTTTACTGCTTCACGGTCAATAAGCGGGCCCATGAGAACACGTTCGTCAAGAGGGTCTCCAATCCGGATTTTCCTGTATGCTTTTACCAGGGCGTCAGTCAGTTTCTTTGCGATATCCTTATGGACTATCAGGCGTCTTGTTGTTGTGCATCTTTGCCCGGCGGTTCCAACGGCACCAAAAAGAATTGCCCTGAGAGCTGTTTCAAGGTCAGCCTTTGGCGTTACTATTACAGCATTATTTCCTCCAAGTTCGAGGATAGACCGACCCAGGCGTTCCGCGACAGTTGTCGCGACATGTCGCCCCATTTCCACGCTTCCTGTTGCAGAGATAAGCGGAACCCGGCGGTCTCTCAAGAGGTTTTCGCCTATATCGTTTCTGTTCCCGATTAAGAGATTTAAGACACCCTCAGGAACATCATTTCGCTTAAGAACATCCCAGGCAATCTTTGTTGCGGCTATGGCTGATAGAGGAGCTTTTGAAGAAGGTTTCCATATGACAGTATTGCCGGCGATTAGAGCAATCATCGCGTTCCACGCCCAGACAGCCATGGGGAAATTAAATGCTGAAATCACCCCAACCGGCCCTAAAGGATGCCATTGTTCATACATCCTGTGGTCCGGGCGTTCGCTGTGCATGCTTAATCCATAAAGCATTCTGGACTGACCGGTTGCAAAATCAGCCATGTCGATCATCTCCTGGACTTCGCCTTCTCCTTCAGCCCGTATCTTTCCAACTTCCATACTGATGAGCTCGCCCAGATCTTTTTTGTGTGTTCTGAAAGCATCCCCGATCTGCCGGACAATATCACCTCTTTTTGGGGCAGGAATAAGGCTCCATGTTTTAAAGGCCATGAAGGCCTTTCCGGTTACCTTTTCATATTCTTTCTTTCCGGCGCTTCTGATCGTTCCTATTACTGTGCCATTTACCGGAGAAATTGAATCGATAACCGGTCCGCTGCATCTAATGAAACAGCCTGATCCCGCGCCATCGAGCGTATTTGAAATTCCCAGTCTTTCTGATATTGAGACCATTCTATTAAAACCTCCCGCAAATTGTTTTTATAATATAAGATTCTTCTCCTAATGAGCTGGGAGAAAGGGGTCCGGGAAGAGCCGTCTTTACCACAGGAGCTTTCATCTTTGATCCTTCCTGGAAGTCATAAAGAAAATTCAAAAGGGATGAGCCAATTTAATTTAAAAGGTTATCTGAATTTGCCTCAAGGGTCAATAATTATCAGGTATTCATAATAGACGCAGACGGGAAAAATAAAATAGCCCGCGGCATATTCAAACTTAATGTGCCGCGGGCTATATCGGTTGAGCAATATCAGCTGCAGAATTATTTCTTGTCGTCTTTTACTTCTTCAAAGTCGGCATCCACTACATCCTCTTCGCCTTTTGAACGCTTCTCCTGCGAAGCTCCGGCTGCGCCTCCATCCTGCTGTTCTCCGGCCTGCTGAGAAGCCTGTTTATACATGGCTTCCGCAAGCTTATGCGATTCCTGGGTCAGTTCCTCTGTCAGCTTTTTTATTTCGGAAGCGCTTTCGCCTTCCATCGCCTTTTTAAGGCGGTTTATGGCTTCATCGACCTTGCTTTTTGTAGCCGCATCGACCTTTTCACCCAAATCTTTTATGGACTTTTCGGTGGAATAGATCATGGCGTCACCGGTATTACGCGCATCAACAACTTCCCTTTTCTTTTTGTCGTCTTCCGCATGAAGCTCCGCATCCTTAATCAGCTTGTCAATCTCTTCTTTTGACAATCCGCTTGAAGCCGTGATCTGAATAGACTGTTCCTTGCTTGTGGCCATATCCTTTGCAGAGACGTTTACTATTCCGTTTGCGTCAATATCGAATGCTACTTCAATCTGCGGCACGCCTCTCGGAGCAGGAGGTATTCCCACGAGTTCGAAACGGCCGAGGGTTTTGTTTCCGGCAGCCATCTCTCTTTCTCCCTGCAGAACATGTATGGATACCGCAGGTTGACTGTCTGCGGCGGTTGAAAATGTCTGGCTC
>JAHJRK010000297.1 GCA_018830925.1 Pseudomonadota bacterium | reverse complement strand
GCCTCTTGTCCGACTCCTTAACCGATCAACATTCGCTTTTCCAATCTTCTTATTTTCCCAATTTCTCAAATTGTCTCGTCCCTCGTCCTTTGAACCTTTCCTTCTGCACCTATCCCTTTTCTCAATCATCTCCGGCTTTCCTGGCCTTTTCCTGCAGTTCATTGAGGCAATTCAATGCATCAAGGGGAGTCATTTTCGATATATCAACATTTTTGAGTCTTTCAACAATAAACTTTTCCGGTCTTGGAAACATGCTTATCTGCGAATTCATCTTTTTTGACCCGGCGTCGGTCTCCTCAAACAACGGAGTTCCGTTTATCCCATGTTCACTTTCGATTTTATAAAGTATTTTTTTTGCGCGGGCGATAATCTTTTCAGGAATACCGGCGAGTCTCGCAACCTGTATCCCGTAACTCCTGTTTGTCCCTCCACCGGCAAGTTTTCTTAAAAAGATTATTTCATCATTCCATTCCTTTACCAGTATATTGAAATTCTTCACGCGTGGTTTTGCCGAAGCAAGCTCTATCAGCTCATGATAATGTGTGGCAAAGAGCGTTTTAACTCCTTTCCCGTTAAGATCATGCAGGTATTCGGCAACCGCCCATGCGATACTGAGCCCGTCAAAGGTGCTTGTGCCCCTTCCTATTTCATCCATTATAACCAGGCTTCCTGCTCCGGAACTATTAAGAATATTGGCGGTCTCCTGCATCTCCACCATGAAAGTGCTCTGTCCCGCGGAAAGATTGTCAAGTGCTCCCACCCTTGTAAATATTCTGTCGGTCATATTTATAGAGGCCTTTGCAGCGGGCACAAAAGAGCCCATATGCGCCATAAGAACGATCAGGGCAACCTGGCGAAGAACAGTCGATTTGCCGGCCATGTTCGGGCCGGTTATTATCAGTACCTGGTTCTCTTCATTATCCATCCTTATTGAATTGGGAACGAACCGTTCGCCTGTTATCATTCTTTCAACAACAGGATGGCGTCCGTCTTCAATCAATATCAGTCCTTCGCCGTTCAGTTCGGGCCTTGTGTAATTATACTCATGAGCAATTTCGGCAAATCCGGCAATGCAGTCAAGACCTGCGATAAATCCGGCTGCGTGCTGAATGGCCGGATTATGTTTGGCGGCTTTTTCTCTTATCCCGCAAAACAGCTCGTATTCAAGAGCGCTTCTTCTCTCCCCGGAGCTTAAAACATCCATTTCATACTTCTTAAGCTCTTCCGTTATGTACCGCTCCGCATTAACAAGGGTTTGCTTCCTGATGTAACGTGGAGGAACAAGTTTTGCCTGTGATTTTGGAACCTCTATGTAATATCCGAAAACTTTATTATACCTGACTTTCAGGGAGTTTATTTTCGTTTCTTCCCTCTCCCTCGCTTCAAGCTCCGCAAGAAGGCCCCTTCCCTCTTTCCCTGACCTGATAATGTTATCAAGCTCATCGTTATAACCGCTTTTAATCAATCCGCCTTCGTTTATCAGAGGCGGAGCATCCTCCCTTACCGACTTATCAATGAGATCCGCAAGGAGAGATAGCTCCTCCAGATCCGGATTCCATTTGAAGTAACCGGCCTTAAAATTCAGAATACCGGCTCTTATTGAAGGGAGGGCAAAAAGTGAATTTTTAAGAGCGACAAGATCCCTTGCATTGGAATGCCCCATTACTATTTTACTGCCGATGCGCTCCAGATCGTGAACGGATTTCAGACTTTCCCTTATGCTTCTTCTTGCCTGTATGTCGTTTTTTGCCTCATCAACAGCATCAAGCCGGGAAATTATCTCATCCCTGTCAAGAAGCGGATATGCGAGCCATCTTCTTAAAAGCCTTCCGCCCATCGGTGTAACCGTCCGGTCGAGAACAGCAAGAAGGGTTCCCTGCCTTGAACCTGTCCGTAAATTTTTCAGTATTTCAAGATTCCGGCAGCTTGTTTCATCGATAAGGAGATATTTGTCTATGGTATATGTTTCTATCGATAAAAAATGTTCTGCGCTTTGCTTCTGAGTTTCACGCAGATAAAATACCAGGGCGCCTGCCGCACAAATCCCCGCCTTCATATCTTCGCACCCAAAACCCTCAAGTGATATGGTCTTGAACAATCCGGTAAGCCTTTCCCTGCATCTTTTATGCTCATAATTAACGTCATCCAGATATGTTATGGCCTTCCCTTTCAGAGCATCGGCAATCCCGGAAAAGAAGGAATCGCTT
>JAHJRK010000031.1 GCA_018830925.1 Pseudomonadota bacterium | reverse complement strand
TTTACCCCTATCCTTCTGATATCAAATACGATGGACTCCGGTTTTTACACAAGTGATGGCTTTATAACTTTTGAACGCGCCATCAACCATAGACTATGAACCAGAAACCAGGAACTAAAGTTTTTCCCGGCAAACTGCCGGCTCAATCAAACGCCTCAGGTTTTACCGTCAAAACCTATTGTAACTTTTCCCTCTTCGACTATGATAGGAATTTTGCGCACGCCATTTGAATATTTCAGCATTGAATCAAGCTTTCTATTGTCGGATATTACACTGACATAATCAAAATCTTTTCCCGTTTTCATATACGCTTCACGAGCGGCGGTTGTAAAAGGTCAGGTATCCTTTCCAAAGATCAGGATTTTCTCTGCCATAATCTCCTCCAAGAATATAAAAGGTAAGAAAACAAAATTGCAATATAAAGTAATTGCCGGAAAACTATAGCTTTTCAGTATCAGCTATTTTCAGCCATGTCAATGATTGCACATTGACAATGCCGGTATGTGTTGTTAGTATTTCACGCAAATGATTGAAGTTCCCCGCTGAAAGCAGCGGTCCGCCTGAGGCGGATTCGACCGTAGGGTGAGGTATGTTGAAAAAAGTGGGCACCAATGTTAAGGCAGAATTTAATGCGGAGGTGTCAGGATGGAAAGAATACCATATGGGAAGTACACGAAGGAGTTTCGGGAGGAGGCGGTAAGGCTTGTGGTTGAAGGAGGGTTGTCAACACCTGAGGCTGGAAGGCGGTTATCGCTGGCGCCATCAACTTTAAGTAACTGGGTCCGGGCCTATAAGGCAGGCAAGCTATCAGAAGTAGGCGGCAAACATAAGCTATTGAGCGACAAAGAAATGGAGTTTTACGCATGGCAAAAAGCGGCATAAACAAACAGATTGGTGTCTACTATTGACGGCAGGGGGATATCTCAGGGATGTGGAAGGGGGCAAAAGACGCCCTTCAAAAAGGAAGGACAATCAGTAGATACCTATTATTATCATTTAATCGACCGCAATCCCGTTTTATTCCGGATAATCAAGTAGATTTTCCTATAATCAGAAGAATAAGGACAACCATGCCATCAGAAATACCGGCCACCGTTGTTATCAGCGGTACGGGCCTTTGGACTCCGGAACACATCATCACCAACGAAGAGATTGTTGCGTCTTATAATGCATGGACCGACAAGTACAATACGGAACACGCTTCAGCAATTCAGGCCGGTGAACTGGAGGCCAAGCAAAAATCTTCGGTGGAATTTATTCTCAAGGCCTCCGGTATCAAGCAGCGTTATGTTTACGTCAAAGACGGCATTCTGGACATTGAACGAATGCGCCCCGCCATACCCGAGCGCCCGGAAGATTCGCTTTCCAACCAGGCGGAAATCGCCCTTCATGCTGCCCGGGACGCCATGAAGTCCGCCAATAAAACCGCCGCCGACATTGACGCTGTTGTTGTTTCCTGCGCTTACACCCAGCGCGCCTACCCCGCCATTGCCATCGAGGTGCAAAACGAACTGGGAATCATGGGCTTTGGCTTTGACATGCTGGTGGCATGCTCGGCAGCCACATTTGGCCTGCATCGGGGTTATGAGATGGTGGCCGCCGGCACCGCGCGATGCGTACTGCTGATCAACCCAGAGCTGATATCCTCCCAGGTCGACTATTGCAGCCGCGACAGCCATTTTATCTTTGGCGATGTTGCAACCGCCGTCATTGTGGAGCGGGCCGACACCTGCACGTCGCTTCACAGCTACGATATTCTCAGCACGAAAGCGATGACACAGTTTTCCAGCAACGTCAGGTCCAATTTCGGGATCCTCAGCCGCGCCAGCGATGTGGACCCCTTCAGTGCGGACAAGCTTTTCCATCAAAACGGCCGCAAGGTTTACAAGGAAGTCTGCCCCATGGCGGAACAACACCTCCGGAGTCACCTGGAAAGCCTGGGATTAACCGTTCCGGAAATCAGGCGTTTCTGGTTGCACCAGGCCAACATCAACATGAATACCCTGATCTCGAACAGGCTTTTTGATAAGGAAGCCGGCATGGACCTTGCGCCCATCGTGTTGGATCAATATGCCAACACGGCATCCGCAGGTTCGATCATCGCCTTTCATCTTTACAACCACGACCTTGCCAGCAGCGACATCGGCGTAATCTGCTCTTTCGGGGCCGGATACTCCATCGGCAGTTTGATCGTGCGCAAGAGATAGTCAAAAACAGTAATCAAGAATAATAGCCCAACACCACGGACATAGAAAATATTTTTAGCGATATCGGTATGTTAATATGACATTGAAACGGTTTTAGGCACTACAGATTTTTTTTAGCGGAGCCGGAACGGGAACAACAATCTGATTCTGGTCAGAGGATTGCCTTGCTCAGTTTTCCCGGTCTGTGAGGGAGGCCGAGAGCATCGTAAATTTTGATATGGCAGTCTTCGGGCTTGGCGGTTTTTCGAATAAAAAGCATCTTGCTGTCCGAACGCTTCATGGAAGTCGTCACTCTAAAGTGAAACGAAATGCGTCTTCCAAATCCAGAAGCATCTGGAGTTTTCGTCATCTACGGTACTCCTCTTTCATGTGCAATTTCATGTTAACGGCCCAATTCCTAGTGAATTTTTCTCCCTGTATCGATTCATTGCCGAAAAAGCTTTTACGGCTCTTTCCGATGATCGAAAGACCGGGATACGCCCCGCTTCGATCTGTTCAATCAACCCCACTTCATCCGAGCCTGAGGAAGTGCACCATAAGGCAAAGGGTTTGCCGGATTTTTTCATACTCAACAGCCATTGGATATAAAGCGCTTTCATGGCGCCAGACATATCTTCTGAAGAGTCAGGATTAATCAATGTTTCATTAAATGTCCATGGGAGCATCTGCATTATGGTACAATCCACACCTTCATCTTCCGGAATGGCCAGAAGGGAATTAAAAAAGACGGTTAAGTCTGAAAGATGAAATTCCATGCAAACACCGGCATCAAATGGGTTGAGGGGAATTTCCCATTGGGGAAATATTATTTTAAGTTTTCCACGTGTATTATCTCCAATACGGGCTTGCTTCAGGCCGTACGTTTCACAGGCGTCGGTTGCCATGACGCCTTCACCCCCTGAAAGAGTGATAACAGCGAGGCGATTCCCCTGTGGCAGTCGGCAAAATTGAAATGCTTTAACCAGATCAAAGAAATCTTCAAGATTCTGGGCACGGATTGCCCCGGCCTGCCTGATTGCACCATCAAAAACAGCATCATTTTCATTGGCAATTGTTCCGGTATGTGAGGCGGCAGCCTTTGACCCTGCTGGTGTGCGCCCGACCTTCAGGATAATAACAGGCTTTTCTTTTGAGACGGACTTGATAAGATTTAAAAATTTTCGCGCGTTGCCATGAAGGCTCTCTATATGCATGGCAATTATTCCGGTGTCTGGGTCCTGTGCAAAATATTCGAGAGCGTCCAGTTCGTTAATATCCATTTTATTGCCCATATCGAGCATCTTGCTAATGCCAAGATGGGAAAACATCCAGTTAATCATCGGCTCGTAGAATCCTGACTGGAAGGCAAAAGAAAGGTTTCCCCGATTCAATTTCTTGACGGGATTAAAGCTGATGACAAAGTTATTGGCCGTATTGACAGGACTGAGTGTGTTGGGTCCGAGGGTTCGAATACGGTTTTCCCTGATCAAGGCTGTCATCTCTTTTTGAAGCGCCCTGCCACCCTCGCCCCCTTCTGAAAAACCGCCGCTGATGACAACAATATTTTCAACCCCTTTTCTGCCGCACTCTCTTATTATCCCGGGAACTTTATGAGCCGAGACGGCGATCACGGCAAGGTCGATACTTCCAGGGATATCCTGCAGTCGTGCAAAGGTTTTAATTCCGAGTATCTCCCCGACATTCGGGTTGACCGGATATATCTTGCCCGCGTACCCTAGGTGGATCAGATTCTGGAGCACGCGAAAATTCATTTTCAAGTGATTGTTGGTCGCTCCGACAATCGCCACGGATGCCGGGTTAAAAAACCGTTGGAGGAAATGATTGGGATGCGCCATTAAAATTCCTTTTTATTTTCAAGTTGCATTTTACATCGGTCGTTAAATAATTTTCCGCTGCAAATGGCCTTTTTTTACGCCCGGGATGAACCCAGCACAATCAGGGCATCCACCGCAACGGGTTTGTTCCCTGTTATGATCAGCGGATTAATATCGATCTCCCCGATCTTTTCATTTTCCATGCCGATTTTTCCTATGGTGATCAGGATATCTGCCAGCATCTCCAGGTCAACAGCTTCCATCCCACGGACGGCGCCCAGTATCTTATGCCCTTTGATTTCCTGCATCATTTCCTGCGCGTCGAATTCTTCCAAGGGGGCTACCCGAAAACAGACGTCGTTTAAAACTTCGGTAAATATCCCTCCAAGCCCGAACATGACGCACGGACCGAACTGGGGATCACGGATCAAGCCGGCTACCAGTTCCCTTTTTCCCCGGATCATTTCCTGCACCAAAACAGAATTTTCAGTTCCGTTCATTCCTGCGATGATTGCTTTAAAGGCAGCCAGTGCCTCATTCTCGTTTCTAATGTCCACATGGATAAGGCCTTTTTCAGTTTTGTGGGCGATATCCGGCGAACAACCTTTTAAAACAACGGGAAAACCTATTTTTTTTATGGCTTCCATGAGGCTTTCGCTGTTTCCAACCAATGCTTCCCTTGTCACCGGAATGCCGTAGTCAGCCAGTAACCGTTTGGATTCATATTCGGATAGATTGGTTTGCCCCCTTTTTATCGCCTTATCGATTATCTCCATTTTCGCTCCTTATTTTACATCAATTTCAACTTTTACACCAACCCCAAGCCTTTCCCGGTGCGGCAAAAACAATTTTCATCGGTCACCTTTAATATTCTTTGACGATTTCTTTTTGTCTAAGAACAGCTGCACCTCCTGCAGCCAGAACTTTCAACTCATCTTCGCCATGGAAGACCAGCAAAGGGGCAAGCAACAAGATTCGTTGGCGAATCTCATCCATCACGGTTTCTGCGCGGGTGAGATTGCCGGTAAGGACAACGGCATCCACCCGGCCGGACAGTACCGAGGCCATCGCCCCAATCTCCTTGCTGATCTGGTAGCCCATGGCCCTTAGCACAAGTTCGGCATTGGGATCGCCCCTGGCGACGCGATCTTCGATGGCTGCAACATCATGGGTGGCTAAATAGGAATGGACACCACCTTTCCCGAAGAGTTCGCGGTGGAGTTCATTCTGCGTATATCCACCCGAAAAACAGAGTTGAATAATGCTCTGCAGGGGCAGCGAACCCGTCCGCTGGGGAGTGAAGGAGCCTTCACCCAATCCGTGTGTACCGTCTATCATTCTTCCGTTTTGGTGTGCGCAGACCGTTATGCCGCCGCCCATGTGGGCGACAACAAAAGATGCTTTGCCGTATGACAATTTCATTTTCGAAGCCGCCCTTTTTGCTGCGGATTTCTGGCTCAGCACATGAAAGGCGGCACCTCGTTTGATATCCTTAAGACCTGAAAATCTGGCTATCGGCATCATCTCATCCGAGACCGGGGAATCGTATATAATGGCCTCCGCGCCGAAACGCTTGGCTATCTCATGCGCAATCGCCGGTCCCACATTGCACGGATGCCACCCGTACTCACCGGAGCGCAGGTCATGCAACATGGCGTCCGTTATTCGATACGCTCCCGCCTGAATCGAACGGGTCAATCCTCCCCGACTGACCACAAGATCCATCTGTTTTATTTTTTTCCGATTATTTTTTAAAAATCCTTCCACTGCCTGCCGGTGGAACTGGAACCATTCTCCAAACCCGTCAAGACCCGTTATTATGTCAGGCGCATGGTTGATCGTTTCCTTGAACAGGCACTCCCGGTTCCCAAACATGGCGGCTTTGGTTGATGTGGATCCGATATTGACCACTAATATGCTAAACATTTTCATATACACGTCAGTACGGCCAGTGCGATATTGACAAGCCACGCATCGTCCCGCTCCAAGGGGGATTTCACGACGATGGGAATTCCAGTACCCGCCAAAATCCCCGCGAATCTTACCCGGAAGACCCGGGATAGAAACTGAGCGGTAATATCGGCGGACTCAATATCCGGGAAAAAATAGATGTCCACATCACCCGGTACCGGACTCCTGATCCCCTTATGTCTGGCAGCAGATGCGGATTCGGCATTGTCCATAGCCAGCGGCCCTTCAATAATCGCCTTTCCGAATTGACCCCGTTGAGACATCTTTGAAAGAACGGCGGCATCCAAGGTGGACCTGATGGCCGGGTTGACCAGTTCCAGAGGTGCCAGGGCGGCAATCTTCGGTTCTTGAATTCCCAGCGCAGCGGCAACGGAAATCGCATTTCCCAGAATAGCAATTTTGTCCTTGAGATCCGGCGCTGGATTGACCAGCGTATCGGTCAGCAGGGTTAAGCGGTTTTCTTTCGGCAATTGGCATATACTAACGTAACTGGTGATCCGCCCATTAACCAACCCATTCTCTGAAATCAATCGCAAAGATTCACAGGTGAGCTGCTCGGTATCGAGAAAAATATCCGCCGCGCCGTCAGAAACCATTTTCAGGGACTGTCCGCGGGCTTCAGTCGTATTTAAACCGGGGAAAAGAAGGTCTCTTTCGGCTTTTAGTTCCGAAAATCCGATCCCGCAGAAGATCGGTTTGACAAGGCCCATATCCCGGGCTTGTAAAACGGCCTTGACCGCAGGCTTCCTGTCGTCGCCGCAAACTATCATCGTTTTTGTTTTTCTCGTGGCGGCAGTCTTTAGAACAGCGTCAAAATCCAGATGAGCCATGATCTCTCCGAAGCGATGATGATGAAAGAACAACCCCAAGGGCCAGGTTCATCATCCTGGCGGCATATCCATCCGAACGGGAAGGCGTCAAAACTGTAATGTTTCCTCCCACCGTCACGCACTGGCGGATACCGCCGCCCAGGTGATCGATGCTTTTGGCCAGAATGTTGCCGGTTTCCAGGTTGGGTACCAAAAAAAGATCGGGAAAAGTATCCCGGCCTGTACCGTGATCCGGAAATGTCGGGTATAGATTGTTCGCTGTGCATATTTTAAAGTCAGCACGTGGGCCGCTCGAACATGTTTCGCGGATGGTTATGGCGTCTTTAATGGCAATTGAATTTAATCCGTCGATCCGCTGGGCCGCAAGAATCATCACCCGCGGTTTTGAACAACCCATGTGATGCAGAACATTGATTCCATTGGTCAATATTTTTCGTTTGGTCTCCGCATTCGGTAAGATGTTTATACCGGGGTCTGTAATCACAAAAATCTTGTCAATACCTTTTACCTGATGAAAACAAAGGGTGCACGGTGTCTGGTCCGGAGCCAGCTCAGCGGTGGTCCGAATCAGGGCACGGTAAAGGTAGGTGGTCAGGATATTCCCCTTTATGATAAACGAGGCCTTGCCGTTTACCACAGTCTCAATGCAAAGATCGGCCGCCCTTTGCGGATTATCCAGATCAAGAATTTCGACCCCTGCAAGAGGCATGGAAACCTCATTGGCAACCTTTTCTATCCGGGATCTGGCTCCTACAAGAATCGGCTCGATCAACCCCAGCTTTTTCCCGTCTGCCATGGTCCGCATGACGTCCGGATCATCGGGGAAAAGGGTCACAGCTCTGAGCGGACCCATTTTTTTTGCCTGATTTTCAATCTCCTTAAAATTCCGATACATCAATTACTCTCTCTCTCAGCGTTTTGTCCCGCAACATGGACAGGGCCTGGACGCTCTCCACCGGATCGTTGAAAACCGGGAAGGAATTGATTGCCTTTAGCTGCTCGATATAGCGTCGTTCCGCAAAAAAGCTGACCCCTATCGGTTTGCCGGCAGCATCACTGATCTCTTGCAGGAGGTCCAGGAGCCTGTCCGGCTGGCGAATCTCATCTCCTATCATTTTTGCCATGGCAGAGCCGTACATGAAAGAGAGGGCCGCTCCATCAATATCATCCAATGCCAGGCATTGTTCTAAGGCAAAGATTAATGCCTTGATACTATGAATATCGCCGAAATCCATCGGATTGGCCATACGAATCACGGCGCCCCGCCGAAAGCTTTCAATTTTTCGAATAAGCGCATTAGGCAGCACCGGACATGTAAAACCATATTTTTCACATGCGTCGCCTAGAATCACTGAAAAGCCTCCGGAAAGGGATATGGCTACGAGACGGTTGCCCTTAAGCGGTGGCAAACGAAGTGCTTTTGCGCAAACCGTCATTTCGTGAATGTTCTGTACTCGGATAATCCCCGCCTGTTTAATGGCGCCTTCCACAATACGATCATTATTGGAAAGCGCCGCTGTATGGGATTTGGCCACAGTTGATGCCGTCCGGCTCACATTTGACTTAAGCAGAACAACCGGTTTTGTCGATCTTTTGGCCATGCGCATCAATTTCCTGCCATCATCAATGCTTTCCAAATAAAGGTGTATCTGTTCCGTATCCTTGTCACCCTGGAGATATTCCATGAAATCGATCTCATCCATGTCCAGTTTGTTACCGGCGCTGATTACTTTCGCAAAGCCTATATGCTCCTCTGAGAAATAGTGGGCGGCCTGGTTGGCGACACCGCCGCTTTGAACGATAAGGCTTACAGGGCCTTTTTTGAAATTTTTTGTATTGATCGGATTAAACGGCGTGCAAAGCCCGGACCCTGTATTTATAATTCCGATGCAGTTTGGTCCGACAAACCGAATTTTGTGTTGCCTTGCCGTTTTAAGAAGATCGTTTTCAGCAGAATTGTTTCTCTCCTTGAATTCACGGTACCCACCGGTCGAGATAATCGCATGGCGGATGCCCTTGCTTCCGCAAATATTCAGTGTTTCTGCAACCCGCTCGGCTGGAACAAGAATCACCGCAAGATCGATGTTTTCCGGTAAAGCCTTGGGGTCAGTTAAGATGTCCATTCCGCAGACAGTCCCGGAACTTTTCCCTACGGGGAAAATCTTGCCTTCAAACCCCATGGACAGACAATTGGAAACGATGTTTTTTGCCAGGTTTCTTGGTTGACTGCCCACCCCGAAAACAACGATACTGGAAGGAGAGAAGAATGGTCTCATCTTTGTCAAATCGTCCTGGTTGCCAAATTAAATCCCAGCTTGTCTGATATTTTTTGGGCCGCTTCTACGGCCATTTTTCCGAATTTATCCCTATCATTCGAGCTGAAACTGAATATCGGGGCAGCGATGCCGATACAGCCTGCCAGCTCGCTTCTGAAATCAAATATGGGCGCAGCGATTCTTCGTACCCCTATTCTCAGTTCCTGGTCTTCAAAGGCATAACCGTCTTTTTGAACCATCGACACTTCTGCTTCCAATTCGTTCAAATCGGTAATCGTATGCTCGGTTATGGGGGGAAGACCAATTTTACTTAAAACGTTTTTTCTCTTTTCTGGATCCATATGCGCCAGATAGACCTTACCCACACCGACGGCATGAAAATACGGGTAAACACTTCCCACCCGTGAATACAGGTTAACCCCCTCGCTTCCCTCGATTCGTTCCAGCAGGATAAGTTGGTCCCGGTCAAGGGTGGACAATTCTATGGTTTTTCGCGTTTTATATGATAGTTCATTCATAAACGGCCAGGCCATGGAACGAAGGGTAATTTTATCCTTCATCTGGTTGCCAAGATATAAAAGCTTCATGCCCAGTCGGTAATGGCCCCTTTTCCCAGTTTTATCCAAAATCCCTCCGTCGCACAGCGTATTCAGAATCCTGATAAGCGACTGCCTTGGGATGGAGATTATATCCATTATTTCCGAAAGGGTAAGCTCTCTCTCACTGGCCGCCATAAGTTCGATCACATCTATCGCCCGCTCGACCGCGGGCACTCTGTCTGATTTGATTTTCATCTTGTTGCACCATATATGATATTATCAATACCAAATGTGGTATTTTATAAAGAGGGGAGATGGATGTCAAGGGAAAAAAGAATGTCAATGATTGCGCATTGACAATGCCGGTATGTGTTGTTAATATTTCACGCAAATGGTTCAAAATGCCCAAAAGAACAGTTGGCCTTTTTTCCTTCTTTAAGGCTTTATTTAAAAGCGTCTTTCTTATGAATGATTTACTGATTCTATGAACAAAGAGTCTTGCGGTTTATTAATGAGTGTCATTATAAAAAATGAACTTGGGTTGCATGCAAGAGCGGCCGCAAAAATCGCAACCCTTGCCGGGCGCGCTGAAGACAAGATATGGATTATAAAAGACAGCGAAAAAGTGGATGCTTCCAGCATAATTGACATACTTACACTCGGCTGCTCAAAGGGAACCATGATAACATTTGCAACGGACAATGAGTCGGATCTGGATGTATTAAATGATATTGTAATTCTGGTTGAAAAAGGGTTTGGAGAATAATTAACGTCATGCCCGATCATGAAATAAAAAAAGAAATCAGACTTATCGGAATAGGCGCATCACCAG
>JAHJRK010000296.1 GCA_018830925.1 Pseudomonadota bacterium | reverse complement strand
GCTGATCTCAAACATGTAATCATGCGGAAATTTATCAGGATTATTTTTTACTGCCTCATTGATTCGTTTTGTCTCAACCCTGTAAAGCTCAGCGACATCGCTATCGAGCAAACCACTTTGGCCGCGCAACTCAACAATCAGGTCCTTTAAATTCTCAAATTTTGCTACTGCGCTCATATCAGCTCATCCTTTTCATAATCTTTTTGTGCGACCTGCCCCAAAACTTCATCCCAGCGCATGGGAGAGATGCCGACGCCGGGGCGTTTGGCTGTGATGTTATCAGCACTGAACAGTTCGCCCGTCTTGATTGGTTGGGTCGCCACCAGCGACTTGCGCGCAATGAGCTTGTTTTTTACTTCACTCGGGCTGGGGCGTTTGATGCCATCGCCGAGAGCTTTTTCGATATTGCGGATCGCCTGCACCATCACCTTCAGCTCATCAGGCTCCAGACTGGCTTTGGGTCGGGACCCGGAAGGTTTCGATCCAGGGTAAAGTGCTTTTCAATGACAGATGCCTCCATTGCCACGGCGGCTATCGGCACGTCGATGCCAATGGTATGATCCGAGTAGCCTACAGCAATCCCGGGGAAAGCGTTTTGAATGGTCAACATGGCTCGCAGATTGACATCCTCAAACGGGGTTGGGTATTCGGTGTTGCAGTGAAGAACGGTAATGTTTTCCATAGGCGTTCCGGATTCGGTAAGTACATCCAGGGCATCTTCGATTTCACCCAGATCGGCCATACCAGTGGACAGGATCAGCCGTTTTTTCAAGGCCCCCAGTTTTCTCAGATATGGCAGATTGGTGATCTCGCCTGACGGTATCTTGAAGATTTCCAATCCCAGACGGTTCAGCAGATCGATGCTTTCCAGATCAAAGGGCGTTGACAGAAACAGGATGCCTTTGTGCTGGCAATATTGATATAGCTTGGTGTGGGCCTTTTCATCCAGTTCAAGCTTTTTTACCATCTCCAGTTGGGATTCATCTACGCCGGTGGTTTCCTTCTGATAGCCGGCCTTGGCTGCATTGGCCGCGATGACCTTTTCGGCCTTGAATGTCTGAAACTTGACGGCATCCGCCCCGGCAGCGGCGGCCACATCAATCAGTTGAAACGCCATTTCCAGGCTGCCGTTATGGTTGACGCCGGCTTCGGCAATGATGAAGGTTTTATTATAGTTCATAGCTCAAAGCTGAAAGCATAAAAGATGAAAGGTCAAAGGTCAAAGCTCAAAACCTATAAGAATAAAATTTCCATATCCTTTATTTTCTCAAAATCTTTATCCATTGTAACCACTTTCAGGCCATAATATTTAGCCGTGCTATACTGGTAGGTATCATCAAAATCTAAATTCAGGTTTTTCCTGACATTTACAACATCTCTGTACAGTTCCATCGGCAATGAAAGAAGTCTGGTATCAGGCATGACATCATCAACAAATTTCTGAAAAATATCTTCTTTATTATACCTGAAGAGAATTACACCAATGGAGTGCAAAGAAAAATCTGTTATGCTGAGATTCCCGATATTGTCGATCAGAAACCTCTTACACTCTTCTTTCTTGTCCTGCCCCAAAAGTATTTCCAAAAATATATTCGTGTCCGCTAAAAACATTATCTCCACTCCAAAGTCCTGTGTTGCAACTCAACAGAAGTAAATTCCCCTCGCATCTCTGACAACTCCCCCTCCCAATCGAACCGGAATTTCTTTGCCTTGCTCTTTGTACCCGCATACTTCTTTAGCAGGAACTCCATATAATCTAAAACTTCTCTCCTTAAATCTTCAGGAAGCTTTTGTAGTTTCACTTCTATTTCCCTTTCATGCATGGTTTCCACCCCCTTTATTATATTTGTCATACTCCATAAGAGATTAAAGCACAGTAAAGAAGTCAGGGAATATTCTTGACAATTATTGCGCCACAACCAATTACAGCACTTTCTCCTATTTCAATATATTCTTTACAAACGGCATTGCTTCCGAAAAAAGAGCCACTGCCTATTTTTACCCCGCCATTAACGACCGCACCTGTTGAAATATGGCAGTGATCTTCAATGACGGCATCATGTTCCACAAGGGCTTTGGTATTAATGATGCAATTCCTGCCAATACTCGCGCCTGCATTGACCAGCGCATGGTGCATGACGATGGTTCCTTCAGCGACATGAGCATGAGGGGAGACATAGGCCAAAGAGGATTGAATCACGGGAAAACGTGCGCCCATCTGCATCAAATCATTAAAGAGTTCCATGCGTGTTACCACCGGTCAGACTCTCCCCCCTTACCATCGATTGGGATTGACCCCCCGTGATGTAAAATGGAGAAGGAGGGCACAAAGATAGGGAGAAGCTATCCGGTGACCGATTAAGAGGTATTGATCAAATTTCGGCAGCCGGAGAGCAGGCATAAAGTTTACCGGTTTTGGGTTGGTGGATATTTTATTCGATAGCGTCCCCTTTGGTTTGTACCAGCCCTCCAGGCTGGACCAGGCGGTCGATCATGGCAGAGGCAAGGGTATTGTTGCTCAGGTTGATCTTCCAATGGCGGAGGGCTCGATGCGTGGTAACCACGATGGAGCTCCATTCATACCGATTGAAGATCACCTGCGAGCGGAGCTCAGCCCCTTGCTTGCCCACGGATAGACGGCCCGGTCCATCAATGATGAGTGGCCGGGGATTGGAACTAAAGGAATGAAACCAATCACAGGAATTATAGAATCAAGATGAAAAAAAGAAAAGGATTATATTCTCCCCTGGAATAAAAGGAATAATAGGGGGGAATCTTAGATCGGTGATAAAGGGGTAAGATTAAACCGGTGGTAACACATGCGTCGGGTTGGGGATTTGATGTGCCCCAGCGTGATCAGTACGTTGGGGAAAGTCTTGATCAATTCCGCTAAATCGGCGTCTGAGCCGATCACGGAATACCCCAGAACGTTGTGCTGATTTTTTTCAGGTACATCCACAATCCCGGCAATGGTAAAGCGGCCTTCCTGTTCGATGACGTCAATGCAGGACTTGCTATGGCCGCCACCGCCAACTAATATAATTTTTTTTCCATAAAAAATTATAGCTCAAAGTATTAAGCTGAAAGATTGAAGGTTGAAACTTTGAGCTTTCACCTTTGAGATCTTATCCAGACTGGGCAGGTCATAATGACGCTGTCATTGGTTTTTGTGTTGAAAGCCAAGGTTGTTATAAGAAGCCTTCTTCTTTCATGTCCTGAATTATTGCTTTTACTGTTTTTCCGCTAAACATCTCTTTGCGCAGTTTAGTATAGTTACCTTCACCCCGATCATAGTCCAGAATGAATTTCATTGCACTTGCCAGCCCCAGCTTCTCTTTTAAGGCTTCCCAACCAGCTCTCCTAATCTCGACAGGAGTCAATTCTTTCAAAGGGATATTCATCTCTTAAAAACCTCCCTGGATATAAAATCAATTATATTGTAACACTTGAGCCCACTATTATCAACTCGCTTCAGCTTTTTAAGGAGATTATCATCACACGTTATAAAAAAATCAACCTTTGCTTTTTGAGCAGATGCAATATGCAGAGCATCCATGCCCATTAGCCCACACTTCTCAAGCTCCAACGCTTTATCCAGAATCAACTTTATCAGGGGACGTAGCTCCGTTGTTTCCGATATGGGTAATCGGGTCATTAGGTCATTAAGTAAATGTTGGCAATTGGGGTCGGACCAAGACAACCCGTTGAAATCATGTGTTTTGTGTGTGGAAAATGGCCATTTTTAGGGTTTAAAATACCCATTTCACCCCTAAAATTGAGCCTTTAAGGAAAAGGTCAGAAAAAGCAAGCAAACCGGCAGACCAATGAACTTCCTACTTCGGAGCTCCGAAGTAGGTTAACAGCATGATATTACTCAGTAAATAGTACATATAATTTGCATTTTGCCCTATAGCTTTGCTGTCGTAGCGGACGTCTGTGAAAGTAACTTCAGAGATGCATTAATAGCAGTCTAGGCCGTAAAGGCTGTTTTGGGTGTTGTGTTTTGAGTTTTGAGTTGAAAACACCAATTCGTATAACACAAATCTTAACACTTTT
>JAHJRK010000295.1 GCA_018830925.1 Pseudomonadota bacterium | reverse complement strand
TTTTTTCTGTCGTAAAAGCAGGGTATGACTTCATCAGTAAGAACATTGTAGAGCGCCTGACTTTCTATGTTATCCTGATATTCGTGATCAAAATATTCTTCGCCGTTGCCGATTCGCCAGCCCCTTTCTTCCGAGAAACCTTCGCACCACCACCCGTCAAGTATGCTTATATTGAGCGCGCCATTGAAGGCAGCTTTCATCCCGGATGTACCGCAGGCTTCAAAAGGACGTCTCGGCGTATTGAGCCATACATCGGCGCCCTGAACAAGGATTCTCGCTATGTTGATATTATAATCTTCAAGGAAAACCAGACGGTGGCGCATGTTCGGCTTTTGGGCAAATTGAACGACTTTTTTTATGAGATCCTTTCCTTCCTGGTCTTTGGGATGGGCTTTTCCTGCAAAAATTATCTGGACCGGATGTGTTTTTGATGTCAGAATTGCTTCAAGGCGGTCAGGATCCATAAATAAAAGATGCGACCTTTTGTAAGTCGCAAACCTCCGCGCAAAAACAATTGTCAGGGCACCCTGATCGAGAACGGATTCTATATCCCCCATCATTGATTTCGGGGCATTCCGTTTTTCATACTGTTTTACCATCAGTTCGCGGCATGTACGAATGAGTCTTGATCGGTTCAATTCATGAACCCGCCAGAGTTCTTCATTGTAAATGGCGTCTATACGATTCATAATAACAGGATTCCACGGATGCTTGTTCCATCCCGGACCAAGGTATCGGTCTAAAAGAAGAGATATCTCATATGAAAGCCAGGACGGCACATGAGCGCCGTTTGTAATATGCGTTATCGGTATCTCGGCCACCGGTCTATCCGGCCAGACATGGGCCCACATTTTGCGGGCAACCGAGCCATGAAGCTTGCTCACTCCGTTGCGATGCTGGGCCATTCGCAGGCCGAGAACAAACATTGAAAACTGGCCGTCGGAATCTTTCCATGCAGGCTGCCCCCATGATAAAATTTCTTTTTCACCGGCCCCCAGGCTTTCTTTAAGGGGTTCAAGATATGGTTTAACAATTTCAGCGGGGAAGACATCATGTCCTGCAATCACAGGAGTGTGTGTGGTGAAAACCGTTGAACGGGGAGCAATTTCGAGAGCGGTTTTCAAATCAACATTGAATTTTGAAATGATCTGAGAAAGACGTTCGATGCCTGCAAAAGTGCAGTGCCCTTCGTTCATGTGAATTATTGACGGGAAGATGCCCATTGCTGATAGGGCGCGCATTCCGCCTATTCCGAGAAGGACTTCCTGGGATAGCCGTTTATTTTGGTTTGCGGGATATAAATTTGCCGTTATTTCTCTTATTTCAGGAGGATTATCGGGCAGGTTCGTGTCGAGCAAAAAAAGCGAGAGCCTTCCGACCATCAGCTTCCAAACCTGGGCACGGATACCGCCGTTAGGCCCGTTAATATTTATGAAGAGCTCTTTTCCCGCTAAATCAAGGGCTCTTTCAACCGGAATAGTATAAAGATCTACTTCCGGATATTCTTCCTGCTGCATTCCGTCCCGGTTAAGAAACTGCCTGAAGTATCCCTGCCTATACAGAAGGCTGACTCCCGTTAAAGGAAGCATCAGGTCTGAGGCGGCTTTCAGATGATCCCCTGCAAGTATTCCAAGACCGCCGGCAAAAAGGCGGAGGCTCTCGTGGATGCCGAATTCCATCGAAAAATATGCTATATTTCCTCCTGGTCCTACTGGCGAATCCGAAAGTTTCTGTTTCGAAAGAACAGCGCTTTCAAAATTTTCTTTAACCCGTTTCTGATGGGCAAGAAAACCCTCGTCAGAGGAAAGCTCCTCAAACCGTTCCTTTGAAATTAAAGTTGAAAAAACAATTGGATTTCTTCCCGAATCTTTCCAGAGTTTCGGATCTACTCTTCTGAATAATTCCTTGGCATCGTGTTGCCAGCTCCACCAGAGATTACGAGATAATACATCCAAAAAAGAAAGAGATTCCGGTATTGTCGGAAAAACCTGAAAAGGCTGTAAGTGTTTCATTTTATAGAATCCTTGAAGAAATAATTAAGGTGTTTTTGGTTTTAATCGTAAAAGTTTTGTCCAGACGCGTAATGCCTCGCTTGCCCCCCATGCCTGTGCATCGCAGCCTCTTGCTTTGTGCGGATAATTTCCATCAAGAATTTCCGGAATATGACCCGTGCACCCATAATTTATAATCTCAACAGAGGAGGAAAGCAAAGATAAAGCGGTATTTTTTGATTCGGGTCCATATACATCAACCCACGCCTCGCAAAAAGATGGAAAAAGCCATGTCCAGGCCGTTCCATTATGATAAGAAGGCTTACGCTTGGTGTCTTCATCGCCTGCGTATGTTCCCTGATATGGATTGAAGGGGTCATTTAACACGGCGTTGTTATGTTTGATTTCGAGTGGGCGGGAAACGGGTCTGTCTGCAAGGCTTCTTATGGCGCCCGGAACAAGCAGTTCTTCGCAGGCGGAAAGGACTATCCTGCAAAGGTCATAATCCGTAACTGCACCGAGAGTTATGGCAAGAAGCTGGTTCGGTCTCAGGGCGGCATCGGGTTCAGCCCTGCGCGCCGGAACTCCGGAGCCGGCATAAAGGCAGTCTGCAAGATAGCCTTCTCTTGTCGTAAAGAGATCACAGATTGATTTTTGAACTTTTACTGCAAGAGACTTCCATTTGCCTGACCGATCTTGAGAATCGCTTTCGGAAAGGACTGAAAGCGCTTTGTGCCAGAGTGCCTGAATCTCAACAGGATAGCCTTCTCTTGGAGTGCATGCGGGATAATTGGTGTCCATCCATGTAAAATGAGCTGGACTGAATATGAGGCCTGAATCATTGTCCATGTGTATTCCGTTCGGCGTGCCGGATATCAGGCTTGTTGCAATGGAAACAAGTATATTGCGGATACTTCTGCCGTCCGCTTTCCGATCAAGAAAAGCGGCTTTTCCTTCCGCAGCGATCAGATCCGAGCATGCGGCAAAAAGCCACAAAGGCGCATCTGATGTGTCTCTGTTTCCTGCGTCATATCCTATCATCATGTTTGGGATCGTTCCGTTTTTTTCAAAACGGGCAAAGTGTTTTATTACATAAGCTGCTTCTTTATATTTTCCTGCCGCAATCATACCTCTTGTAAAGATAAGAGAATCGCGGCCCCAGTCCAAAAACCACGGATATCCCGCGATTATGGATTTGAATGCCCCTCTTTCTGCGATATAATGGTCAATAGCGTGAGTCAAAGCATCTTCCATTTTCCATGATGAAGAATGTTTTGTATTTGATATATCCGGTTCGGCGGAAGGAGCAGGAGAAAAGATTTTTTTATTTTCTTTTTTATTACCGACACAGGCGCATAGAACGGCTTCTTCATCTCCTTTCAAGTAGGTGTAGAAATAGCCCGGGCTGAAAAGATCCGAGTCAGGATCAAGGCCCCTTTCAGCGTCTAACGGCCTATGAATCATATACTGCCATTCGGGTTCGGAAACGAAGAGGCCTTTTGACAAATTGACGTAAAGCCCGTTCCCGCCTTCCGGATCAAATGTAAATCCGTCTGTATTTACCGATACGGCTTTCGGCCAGGAGTGTTCAGGACCCTTATATGCTTTGGTTGTATCATGAAAATTGCGGTATTCGATATCGGGTCTTAATATAAGTTTAATTTCTTTGTCATCAGATAACCGTCTGTCGTCGTTTCCGTCCGGCAATCTT